>NZ_NCJB01000460.1:0-1496 GCF_002282275.1 Polynucleobacter sp. 39-46-10
GGTGATGACGGTAGCACCAACAATGCCGGTAGTAGCGCCCATCAAAGCCCCGAACAAGATTATTCCAACCGCCATACCGCCCTTGACACCGCCCGCTATATGTCCAATCACATCAAGCAAATCATCAGCTAGCCGAGATTTTTCCAGCATGATTCCCATAAAAATAAACAAGGGAATTGCAAGCCATTGATAACCCGCCACAATGCCAAACACTCTGGCTGGCAATAAGTTAAACAAGGAGGTTCCGAATCCTAAAAATCCAAATACGAATCCCACTGTTGCCAAGGTAATGGCAACTGGAACGCCAATCATCAATAAAATGAAAAAGCCTATCAGCATCAAAATGGCCATCACATGCATATCAAACATGCTGACCTCCTTTGGTTCTGTACCCATTAAGAATCACCCGACAGAGCTCCCCGACACCTTGGAAAGCCAGTAAAGCAAAGCCAATTGGAATTAATCCCTTCACAATCCAGCGATAAGGAATACCTCCTGGATCGGGCGACATTTCTCCAATCGAGAAAGACTGGACAACATATGATGAGGACAAGTAGATAAATAGCAGCGCCACGATGATTGTGAGTACCGCTGAAATAATATCGACACGATATTTATTCTTAGGAGAATAATTGGCGTAGAACAAATCTACCCGAACATTATCGCCACGCAATAAGGCATAGCTCATACCGAATAAGATTAATGCCGCCAATAGATGCCACTCAAGCTCTTGCGCCCACACCGAACCAATGCTCATGGTGTAGCGTAAAAAAACGTTAACTGTTATTAATCCCACAATGGCCAAGGCCACGTAAGACGTGGCCTTGCCAGTGAAATCAATTAAGCCTTCGATACGCAATGCGATTTTTAATAACAAAGGATGCACTGATATTCCTAACTTAAATGATTAAAACGAAAATCAACCACGAATTTTGCTGTGGTATGTTGCCTCACTATAAGATGCCCAAGAGTCATAGTTCCGCTTAAAGGCAAAATAAGAATCATGTACTTTTTTAGTCATAGGATCAGCCGCAGCTGACTCGTCCAAAATCTTTTTCGTTTCAGCGCGCATCGCAGCTACTACTGAATCTGGCAATTGCAGAGCAGTAACGCCTTGCTTCTCAACCAAATCTTTCATTGCCTCGGCATTGTTACGCTGACACCATGCCTCACCAATAACATTACAAGCAGCAGATGCGTTTTGCACAACTGCTTGAAGATCTTTAGGTAGCTTTTCCCAAGCTGCTTTATTAATCAAAAGCTCAGAAGTAGTTGCTGGCTCATGCCAACCAGTGGTGTAGTAGAACTTAGCTGCTTTTTGCAATCCAAGACGACGGTCTTGAAATGGGCCAACGAATTCAGCTGCATCAATCACGCCACGCTCAAGCGCCGGGAAAATCTCACCGCCCGGCAATACCTTCACATCAACACCCAACTTGGCATAGACCTTACCAGCAAGCCCAGGAATACGCATCTTCAGACCCTTGAGATCAGCA
>NZ_NCJB01000082.1:0-10019 GCF_002282275.1 Polynucleobacter sp. 39-46-10
ATGTGACCTTTATCGCCATTAATGGCCTAGTTGGCCTAAGCCTAAGTCCAGTTGCCTGGATGGCTACCCTGCCTGTCATGGGCTATGTTGTTGGTGGCGCCTTCTCCACCTCGATTGTGGCTAAAACCCAAAATCACTTTGGCCGGAAGATTTCTTTTCAATTGGGCCTCTTGGTAGCAGTCTTATCAGCCCTTCTTTGCGCCTATGCGGCCGTTTCCAAAAATTTTTGGCTCCTAGTGCTGGGCACCTTTATTGCAGGCTATTACAGCGCCAATGGGCAACTCTATCGATTCGCAGCCGCTGAGCTGACAGTTGCCAGTCAAAGGGATAAGGCGGTCTCCTGGGTGCTGGCTGGCGGCATCCTAGGCGCTGTCATCGGGCCCAACCTAGCCTCTTGGACTAAGGATTTCTTTGATACCGCATTCTTGGGGGCTTACATTACCCTTTCAATAGCCGGCTTTATTGGAATCATCGTGATGCAGTTCATCCATTTTCCAGAAGAGTTTAAGACGCAGCATTCACTTTCCGCCGGCAGAAGTCTCAAAACGATTCTGCAACAACCCGTCTTTATGGTTGCGGTGATTGGGGCTTCTTTGGGGTACGGCGTCATGAACCTGCTCATGGCAGCAACGCCGCTCGCCATGCAAATTTGTGGGCTCCCTTTTTCAGATACAGCACTGGTGTTGGAATGGCATGTCATTGGCATGTTCGCGCCCGGGTTTTTTACTGGCTCACTCATTCAGCGCTTTGGCACACTCAAAATGATGGGTGTTGGTGTCATCCTCAACCTCGTGTGTATTGCAATCGCACTGACTGGTGTCGACTTACATCAATTCTTGATTGCACTATTTTTATTAGGCGTTGGCTGGAACTTTTTATTTACCGGATCGACCTCTTTGGCAATGACTGCTTATCGACCAGAAGAACGTGACAAAGCTCAAGCAGCCATTAACTTCTTTGTGTTTGGCACAATGGCCTTCACTTCATTTGGTTCTGGGGCCCTCATTACTTCGCAGGGCTGGAATATCCTGAATCTCGGTTCACTGCTTCCCGTTGCCGTTACAGCGGCTGCATTAATTTGGCTTAGCGCCAATCGCAAGAAGACAAGCGCCTCCTCCGCGACTTAGGACGCTTTAGCTAAAGGTAAATTGAAAAGCAAGTTTTGCGGCTTCAGTTTGAGTTGCCCTTCATCATTCATCGCAATACCCATGTACACCGGCTTTCCAGCCTGCGATTGAGTCACTGCAGCCTCATCAACAAAGTCCAGGCGGAATAAGCAAATGACCTTCTCAAGTTCATCAGAATCTACCGGCTCTTTGTTGTAAAGCTTATTCAAAATATCGGTCGCAGCAGCATCCAAACCGACATGCCAAGACCACTTAGGGTCAGTGATTTGCTGCATGGGGGTAATGCGTACTTGAGCACCTAAAAAGTGTTGCACCCATTTTTCGAGAACACGGCAAAAATGATTAATGGGTGGCTGACCAAAATTGAGCTGCACTGCAAAATCATGATCTTCATTCTTCTCCCAATACAGATCAGCATTTTCTTCATGCAGCACATCTAAGTCGATTGAGCGCATGGACATCGACTTACTCTTCAGAAGATCGAGAATGTTTCCAGTCTCACCTGCCTGCGCATTGCGAGTGACTACCTCATCATCCGCACCCATGACCACGCTATCCTCTAGCACAGTGATCTTCTGAACGCGAAAGAAGAGTTCACCCATGCGAGCATCTAATGGATGGCAATCTTCACCCAAGATATGACGGATAAATATTTGCGCCAACTGAGAGATAAATAAAGGCGGCACGTCAACACCATCACCTTTAAACAAGCTCATGTAAAAGTTTTCTAAAGAGCTGGCCGCCAATAACTTAGCGCGATACCTAAGCCAAACTTGATAGTTCACCTGAATATCGGGATCTGCCATTCCGGCAATTTCTTCATCGGAAATGGCTGCTCGGGGGTTATCGATTAAGCGCTGATGCAAGGCGCGCTCAGCAGCGCAGGATTCGGGAACCAGGTTTAATTCGGGTCGCAATAAGTAAGTGCGTAGAAAATCATCCGTCACTTGCAATTGCTTGTCAGACCCCACCGTCAGGGTTTTATATGCACAATGAGGCCAGAAGTTTGTCATGTTAGTTTGCTCGAACAAAAAGATTATGCTCAGAATATACTAGCCGTTCAATTTCAGCCAAAGAGGAAGATAAACATGAGCGAACTCCAAAAAATAGATACCGTTGTTGGTGATGGCAAAGAAGCGACTGCCGGCAATCATGTAGACGTGCATTACACCGGATGGTTGTTTGATGACAAGGCGCCTGATCATAAGGGCCAGAAGTTTGATAGCTCTTTAGACCGTGGCCAACTATTTAGCTTTCCTTTGGGTGCTGGCCATGTCATTAAAGGCTGGGATCAAGGCGTGCAAGGCATGAAGATTGGCGGCAAGCGCACCCTCATCATCCCTTCTGAGATGGGTTATGGCCCTCGTGGTGCTGGCGGCGTGATTCCCCCAAATGCAACATTGGTATTTGATGTAGAGCTTCACGGAGTGAATTAATTCACAACCAGCATCTGCAAGTAATAAGGCCACTCAATGAGTGGCCTTTATTTTGTCTTGAAGAAAAACAGTCGATCTTACGAACGCAAATCTTTGCCGTTCAGTGTGAATTTATTTTGCGTTGCTGGCTGGCACAAACTAATCAAGCGATTTCTTTCAGCCATGACCTTATCAGCATAGCCACCATCATTCTCAGCGTTTGCAGCACCAACATAGTATTTCAAGCCATTGCGCAATGAGCCGCTAGTTGCAATTAAATACTTCAGGATATAGGCGCCTACCCGAATATTGACTTCAGGCTTAACCGCATCAGTAGCGCCACCATACAAAGCGTATTTGTCTTTATGAATAGCAGTCATTACCTGCATCAAGCCTTCAGCACCCGCATGACTTTTAATCACTGGATTAAAGTTTGACTCCACAGAAATCACCGCAAGCAATAAGACGGGATCAATATTGACTTCTTTTGCAATCAACACTGTGTTCGAAACATATTCCTCAATCTTGGCACGATCTAACTTGTACTTCTTCTCAAAGAAGTCAGCAACAGCGCGTTGATTTTGAATAGATACCATCAGTTTGGAATCTAAGGCCTGAGGATCAATCTTTGAGGTAGGAATGCGATCCGCTAAGTGGGAGATTGGTTTTACCTGAGCCTGGGCTACGGAGGGCATCAAGAGAGCCACCGTTTGCTGTTTGGCACTGGTCAACCCGCTGTGAGGGATAGCTGATGCCTTGCCATAGATTACATTCGTAATTTCTTTATCAGCAAGCACCTTAGGAGCCTCCTCCTGATACTGATCGAGTATTCCAAAACCATTCTGCCAAACCATATGGCGAGCTTCGTCTGGAACCAGGATGCGAGCTAAATCGAATGCACCTGCTTGAGTTCCATTTCCGGAAAGCCAGAGTCCCACGATCATGAAAACGGTTACGATCAATAGCCCATTCATCACCCGATATACAGGAGATAGCGCGTGAGCCAACAACTCTTTAGCGTTAGCCTTTGCAGGCTGCACCAATTGCATGTCACTCAAATTAGCAGAAAAACATTTAATCATTCATAGTCTTGCAGCACCCCAAAAATCAAAGTTCTGATTTATGTTGCAATGCAATAAGTAAAAAACATGAGTCATCCTAAGAAGGTTCTTATATCAAGTCAAGAATAAAGGAATCAATTTCCATAACTTATAGGTCTTGAAATAAGGATGACCACTAATAAAGTCATCAAGTTCGATATTTAATCGTTTAATTTCAATAACTTAAAGAAGTTAGTGAAGACTTATTTCATATAATAAAAAAGGGCTCAAAATCCAACTTTTTTACTATTTTTGAACTTCAAAAGTGCTGCCTGACCCGTACATCTAGTATCTAGATATGTTGAATTTTCTACCGGTAGTGCAATTTGAATCATCACCTCAAGTTGAGCATCTATTGTTCTTCATGCTTTGTAGTTGAAATAATCGATAACATCAAAGACTCTCAAACCCCGACAAATACTAGCTCTAGAGCTAAGGTAATCACCCAATATGCGCAAAACTTTTACCCCCTGATGAGGGCACTGATTACACTGACATGCAATGAAATTCCTAGCCAAACTCCTCCTACTTAGCTCGCTTTGGCTGCCACTGAGTGCATCCGCTCTATTTGATCAGTGCAAAGATCTATTCCCGGCCCAGCAAGTGCCGAGTACCACCCAGATAGGGAGAGACCTTTGCTTTGATGATTTCGCAATCTACTATTCCCCTTCTGACAAGAAGCCGATCTACACCGTTGAGCGTCTTCATGGCGAGCAACTACAAGCGCCTCACCCACGACGCAGCAATCAGTTTTATGAGGAGGCTAGGCTCCCTGCGCATGAACGCGCCCTTCTAGCAGACTATCGTGGCAGCGGATACGACCGCGGGCATAACGTTCCAGCAGGTGACATGACACGGGAGCGGGGGATGGCCCAGTCATTCTCCTTAGCAAACATGATGCCCCAAACTAGACAAAACAATCAGGGCATCTGGGCAAAACGAGTTGAAGAACCCACCAGGATGTACATCAAGCGCGCGGAAGGCGACGTGTATGTATTCACCGGCTCCACTGGGAATGCAGGCAGCATTGGTAAAAGCAAGGTCATCATACCGAGCCATCTGTATAAGCTGGTCTACGACCCCAATAAAAAATTGGCTTGGGCTTATTGGGTTGAGAACACAGATGACGCACAAATGAGTGCGCCGATCTCCTATGCTGAGCTTGTTCAGAAGACCGGCATCGACTTTCATCTGCCTACAGAGCTGAGTGACGGTGCAACCAGTAAGCCAGTTTCAAGGAGTACATCAGCGCCAAGGCAGGCAATAGGCGGTTGGTATCCCGTCTTTTTTGATCAATACTCACCTGAGAAGGTGGCGGCAATCATCTCGAACATTAAAGCGGGCAAGGTTGCCAGCGTACAGATTCAATATGACCATAATGTAGAGCTAGCTCAAAAGTTGGTTCAGGAGATTGGGGCGCAAAGTACATTGCAAGCCACCCTTTCTCAAAGTAGTCCGCCAGATTCACCTAATGTGAGCTATGAACGTAATCGGGTGACAGCCATAGTTCACTCCAAGTAAGTATTTACTACTCGCGAGTGCGGGGCGCAATTCCATGAGCCCGCTGAATAGGGGCCAATAATCCGCGCAAGCCATTGTGATCCAGAGTGTGCATCAACTCTAGCAACTGACCAAGCTCGCCTTTAGGAAATCCTTCACGAGCAAACCACGCCAAATAGTTACCAGGTAAGTCTGCAAGCGCCCGCCCAGCATGCTTACCAAAAGGCATTTTCATTGTGACCAGCTTCACCAGGGCTTCTGAATCCATAGCCCTGATCTTACAAGCTCAGAAATTCTCTAGGTCAAATCTCAACATTGAGACAAACAGGGTCATTTTCTCAATTGAGAATTATTCTTATTTACTGTATATTGCGAATCATTCTCATTTACTTTTATTCACCAGCCCACCTCACTATGAAAATGACCATCAAAAGACTTGTTGCCTTCAGCATCTTATTAGCCACTGCCTTGCACTTCTCATTCGCGAATGCGGGTGAAGGTGCATTTGGATGGATTTACACCCTTGATCTTCAACCCAAAGGAAAGCTCGAATTTGAGCAGCGCCTACAGCTCAACAAACAACAAGCCGCTGGTACCTACGATGCTTGGACCGCTAGAACCGAATTGGAATATGGCCTTACCAATGACTTACAAATTGCCGGCTACATCAACTCCTACTACACCAGTGCAAATCAGAATTACACCAACCCTGAAGCCTGCGGCGATAGCTCAAGCTGTACAGGCGGTTATGGTGTGCCATCCAGTCACGACCCTGCCACTCCTTACAGAAAAAGCGGTATTGAGGGCGGCTCCTTAGAAGCCATTTATCGACTAAGCAATCCAGTGACATCACCAGTTGGTGTTGGTCTTTATTTAGAGCCGACCTGGGGCAGAAACAAAGCTGAAATTGAAGCGCGCCTGCTCTTGCAATCGAATTTTATAGATGATCGATTGGTCTTGGCAGGTAACATAGTTGTGGCAAATGAACGCTTGAAATTTATTGAGAATGGCAACGTACCAGAATCAATGCTCGACTTTCTCGTAGGTGCTAGCTATCGATTCGCACCCAAATGGTCTGCTGGTGTTGAAGCCCGTTTCCATAACGACTACTCAGAATTGAATTTACGAAATCAAGTCCAACGTGCAACTTTTGTTGGTCCCAATATGCACTACGCCGCCAAAGACTGGTGGGTCACTGGCGCCTGGCGTTACCAACTCAAAGGCGGTAGCTGCATGGGTGGCGGCGAAGCGGAATGCTCTAATGCCCGAGTTTGGGATAGCCACTCAGTTAATGAATTTATCGTCAAAGTAGGCTTCCCACTGAACTAAACAAGATTTCTCTTATTTTTAATTTAAAGGTAATTATGGAAAAGCAAAATTTATTAATGGCAGCACTGATACATCTGATTCAGTTTCAGTCTACCCACTGTGCCACTGCAAGAGAGCGGGCTTTGATGATGTTTGATGCCCTGTCACAGCTAAACGACAGCAATTCAGAGTTAAATGATCTTTGCATCGAAGCGAATGCGCTACTAGCCAGCTAATACATTTCAAATGTTTAACCCCCCATACTTAAAAAATCATTGAAAACATGTTCTGGAAACCCAATCCCTTATTCATAATTGGTCTAGCAGTGGTAACACTACCAATAGTTGCGCATGCCAAGATATATGTATCCGTTGAGCAGGCTCAAAAGATACTGATACCCAATAAATTACTTATCAAAAATCCCATCATCATTACAGATGAACTGCAAGACAAAATGCGCTCAGCTTCAAGCATTCGCCACCCCTTTCAAGGCGATCGAGTTTGGAAGTCGGCAGACGGAAGTTGGTTCATCGTTGATGAGGTGGTTGGCAAGCATGAAATGATTACTTATGCAGTAGCACTGAGTCCAGCAGGAGCAGTGCTTGGAATCGAGATTCTGGAATACGTTGAATCTTATGGCTACGAAGTAGCAGAAGCTCAGTGGCGTCAGCAATTTATTGGCAAGGTGGCATCAGATCCCATTAAGCTCAATCAAGATATCCAGAACATTGGTGGCGCCACACTCTCTTGCAAGCATCTCACTGATGGGGTTAAACGTGTTGCAGTACTGTATGACATTGCACTCAAAAACCAATCCCAAGCGCCTAAAGCAAAATGATTCGCTGCAAACCACTCTTGGGTACCTTTGTTGAAATTTCAACTGAAGATGGAGAGCATTCACTCCATGCAATAGAGATGGCATTCATAGCCATTGAACAGGTTCAATCATTGATGGGCTTTCATGATCCAGAGAGTGAGCTCACTCAAATTAATACTAGGTCTTATCAGGAGCCGATTGCCATTCACCCCTGGACAGCTGCGGTGCTGACTATTGCGAAGGACATTCACTTTCAGTCCCAAGGAATATTTAACTGTGGGATTGGTCATCTGCTAGTGGAGGCTGGTCTACTTCCAAGACATCTCAACTTAGACAATCACTCATTCGGAGGCATTGAAGATCTTCGATTTATTGAGTCCAACTTGGTTCAGTCCAAACTCCCACTCTGCCTTGATCTTGGGGGCATTGCCAAAGGCTATGCAGTAGATAAGGCAGTAGAGGCTTTGATTACTAATGGCATCGAATCTGGATCAGTCAATGCTGGTGGAGATATGCGAGTCTTTGGAAACTATTCTCGAGATATTGAAATTAGAAACCCCTCCAAGCCGAATGAGCTAATCCAGATTGGCAGCATGAGGGCGGGTGCAATTGCCACTAGTGGTCTCTACTTTGCAAAACGTGATGCCAATTCAATAAGTTTTATGGTCAATCCGCTCAAGCAAGAACATATTGAGTTTTCAGAGTCTTATTCAGTAGTCGCAGCTGAATGCGTCTACGCTGATGCCTTAACCAAGGTAGTGAGTATTTCCGGAAATACGCAACATCCCTGCTTGAGTCATTTTTCTGCTCAAGCCATCAGAATCCCCAACACCCTCACCCGATGAATAATACGAGTCGCCTTGGCAAGATGCCATCATGGCAAAGAAATTTTGTACTGATTGCCATGTTGAGTTGCTCACTCACTGGCACAGCCTATTTACTGGGTCATGAATTTCACATTGAGCGCGCTGTATTGGGTACTCATTCGGTATTGGCGTGGCACGGCATTGCTGCTATGACAGCCACAATAGCTCTGGGCTCAGTCTTACCATTTCACCTGAAGGCGGGCTTAAAGTCTAGAAGGAAGTTGTGGAGCGGTTTAATCCAATTGGCTTTTTTAAGTGCCCTATTGGCTTCAGGCGCCCTGCTGTACTACGGTCCTGAGGAAATTCGAGATCCCGTTATCGCAACTCACTGGATGACTGGCATTGCCTTCTTTGCAATCTTTTTACTGCATGGAGTTTATGCCCAAAAAATGGGCTGACTGAAATACAAATAAGGCGCATTGAGTATTATTTCTCAATACGCCTTATTCAAACTAAAGAAGACTTACTTACAGCAAGAATCTTTTTCAGATGCAGTTCCACAAGAATTAACTCCCAACAATGGATATGCAGGGCAGAAGCGAAAAATACCTGTAGCCATAGGGATTAGTCCGAGCCAACCCCACCAACCTACGATACCGTTAGCGGCCAGTGCAACCAGCACAATGCCTACTGAGATTCTTAAAATACGATCGATACCACCGACGTTACATTTCATATTGAACTCCCTTTAAAAACGATTAAATGATTCTTCGCAACTACTTCTTGCAGTAATGCTTGTAGAGCAAACTCATCACCGATACAGCAACCTGGCTTGAAAGGGAATAGTAAATCTGCTTACCCTCTCTACGCGTTTTAACCAGTTTCTCCTTGCGCAATACGGTGAGTTGCTGCGAAAGGGTAGGTTGATGCAAATCTAGCGCAGCTTCTAACTCGCCAACACATTTTTCTGCTTGACCGATTTCGCATAAGAGCATCATGCGATCCCGGTTGGATAAGACCTTCATCAACTTGCAAGCATCGTCAGCTGATGACTGCATCTTCTTTAATTCTGCTTTAGAGATGGGTATATTCATTTTCATTCCCCCATCAGAGTGCATTCAAGGGAATTTTTAAATAAGCAACCCCATTGCTATCCGCTTCAGGAAAATGGCCAGCTCGTATATTGACCTGAATAGAAGGCAATATTAATGTTGGCATATCCAAGGTTTTATCTCGTGCGGTACGCATCTGCACAAACTGCTCCTCAGCGACACCATCATGCACATGAATATTATTGGCCCTCTCATCGGCAACAGTGCTCATACCAGTTGCAGGTCGATTATTTGGTGGATAATCATGACACATATACAGCTTAGTCTGGCCTGGGTAAGACAAGATCTTTTGAATAGAACGATAGAGCGTCTTCGCATCACCGCCCGGAAAATCGCAACGGGCCGTGCCCACATCCGGCATAAACAAGGTATCACCCACAAAGATCGCATCACCGATCTCATAAGCCATACAGGCAGGTGTGTGACCTGGCACAAAGAGCGCCTTTAAGGATAGATCGCCAAAAGCGAGTGACTCACCCTCTTTTAGCAAATAGTCAAATTGCGTGCCATCTGCCTTAAAGCGGTCATCTAGATTGAAGACGCCTTTAAATACTGTCTGCACATTCTTGATATGATCCCCAATCACCAACTTACCACCTAGGTGGCTTTGCAAGTAAGGGGCGGCCGTTAAATGGTCTGCATGGGCATGGGTCTCCAAAATCCAAGTTACCTGGAGCTGGTGGGCCTTAACGAAGGCAATGACCTCATCGGCAGACTTGGTGGTGGTTCTGCCCGATTTAGGGTCATAGTTCATTACTGAATCAATAATGACGCAAGGGCTGCCTTCACCCTCATAAACCACATAGGTGTAGGTCCAGGTTTCTGGGTCAAAAA
>NZ_NCJB01000083.1:0-9989 GCF_002282275.1 Polynucleobacter sp. 39-46-10
CGATCGCAGCGCACAGCGCCAACATCAAATCAAACAACCGTTTCACGCAGATACCCTTCCGCCGCCCTTCGAAGTCCCTCATCCACTGAAACTGGTGGACGCCAGCCCAGCAGTTCCCTTGTTTTCGATATGTCAACCTGCAGCGAGCCACACAGGCGTTGCGCAAGCTCGGGCTTTCGCACAAGGGCGGCACCCAGTTTGAGTACCGAGGCAGGAACAGGAATTAATCGAGCCGGCTTGCCGAGAGCGTTACCCATACGCCGGAGCAACTGGGTGGTGGACAAATCCTCACCATCCGAGACCAGAAAGGTCTGATTGGCTGCGGCCGGATGGCTAAGGCACGTCACGATCAAATCGACCAGGTTATCGAGGGCTACCAGACTGCGCTGGTTGTGAATGGCGCCGAGCGGCAAGGGTATGCCGCGTTTTAGCCAGCGCATCATGGCGGCAAAGTTAGCCTTTACGCCGGGTCCATACACTAGCGGAGGACGGATGATGACGACCTCCATGCCGGTTTGAGCGGATATATCGCGTAGCCCTTGTTCTGCCTCCATTTTGGAGACACCATATGGGTCAAGTGGAGCACAAATACCATCTGCAAAAAACGGTGAACCCCGCTGCGTTGACTCACCATTGACCTTGATAGAGCTGATAAAGATAAATCGTCGCACACCCGCTGTAGCGGCCTGTCGGGCCAGATTCAGGGTACCTTGGACATTGATACGACGAAACTCAGCCAAGGGGTCTATGGCCGCGTCGTTCATCACATGGACGCGAGCGGCACAGTGCACAACGGCAAAAACGTCATCGAGCGCAACGGACCAGTCGGTATAAGATTCCAGATCACCCATCACCCGGGGCAGTACCTTCTCGGGCCACTGTTGACCCGCTTTACGCACAGCTACAGCCACGCGCCACGCCTGGTTATCAGCGAGCAAATGTTTCAGGACGGCTTTACCGAGAAAGCCGGTAGCCCCTGTTACAAGAATCATGACGGAATGGTCCAGTCGACGTTCACGCTTTGTGCCAAACTTTTCTGTTTACGAAATCCGTATAGCTCAGAAGAATCCGGACAACCTTGTCGGATACGTTGTTGGCGGCATAGTCCTCCACCATGCGCAAGGTGCGGAGTTCTCCACGGGGTTGGCTAGCCAATACATCCAACGCTTGCAGCACCCGATCAACATCCATACCCACAAACATCACCGCACCCTCCTCAAATCCTTCCGGTCGTTCTTGTACCTCACGCAGGTTTACTGCGGGAAAGTTCAGTATGGATGATTCTTCCGTGATCGTGCCGCTGTCCGACAATACCGCACGGGCAGCCGTTTGGAGCCGTACGTAATCAAGGAAGCCGAATGGCTTGTGGAACTGAACCAGGGCATTGGCACCTAGTCCCATGACGTCCATGCGCTTTCGCGTACGCGGGTGCGTTGAAACGATCACAGGTAATGCAAATTTCTCTGCCAAAGCATTCAACACACTAAACAGGCGCTGAAGATTTTCTGGCGCATCCACGTTTTCCTCTCGGTGAGAACTGACCAGAAAATATTGCTGCTCCTTCAACTCCAGGCGGGAAAGAACAGCCGATGCCGATATGCCTTCGCGATAATATTCAATCACCTCACGCATGGGGCTTCCCGTCTTGATCACTTGGTCAGGTGGTAGACCCTCTCGCAGCAAATACTCCCGCGCGATATCGCTGTAGGTCAGGTTGATGTCTGAAGTGTGGTCGACAATGCGCCGATTGATTTCTTCGGGAACCCGAAAATCAAAGCAGCGGTTACCAGCTTCCATATGAAAGATGGGTATTTTGCGGCGCTTGGCTGAAATGGCGGCGAGGCAGCTGTTGGTGTCACCCAGCACCAGCAAGGCTTCAGGTACATGCTCCTGCATTACCTTATCCGCAGAAATAATAACTTGGCCTATGGTTTCGGCAGCGGTGGTGCCTGCGGCCTCCAGAAAAGCGTCCGGCTTGCGAATACCCAGATCACTAAAAAAAACCTCATTAAGCTCATAGTCGTAATTTTGCCCGGTATGCACCAGCACATGATCGCAATGCTGATCGAGTTTTTCAATGACGCGCGACAGGCGAATGATCTCGGGGCGGGTACCCACAATCGTCATGACCTTGAGCTTACGCATGCAAGGCCTCGCGAATAATGTCCAGCTTCATCAATACTTCCTTCACCTGATCAACATCGAGGCGACGGGTGTTGTGCGAGGTGTAATCGTCGATTTCAGAGATGCCTGTTTCACCTTCGACAAAATACTTGTCGTAGTTCAAGTCCCGGGAGTCTGCTGGAATCCGGTAGTACTCACCAAAGTCATCTGCACGGGCCATTTCTTCCCGCGACACCAGAGACTCATAAAGTTTCTCACCATGCCGGGTGCCGATGATTTTCAGATCACTGCCACTTCCAAGCAACGCTTTCATCGCCTGCGCCAGGTCACCCACTGTGGACGCTGGCGCCTTTTGTACAAAGATATCGCCTGGTCTCGCGTGTTCAAACGCATATAAAACGAGATCCACCGACTCCTCCAGCGACATCAAAAATCTTGTCATGCTCGGGTCGGTTATGGTGAGTGGCTTGCCCTGCTGCAGTTGCTGCAAGAAGAGCGGTATCACCGAGCCGCGCGAAGCCATCACATTGCCGTAACGCGTGGCAGAAAGCACTGTCTTGCCTGGGTCGCACAGACGGGACTTCGCCACCATCAGCTTTTCCATCATCGCCTTGGAAATGCCCATGGCGTTGATGGGGTACACCGCCTTGTCCGTGCTCAGTACGACACAGCGCTTGACTTCGTTGGCAATGGCTGCACGCATCACGTTCTCCGCGCCCAGCACGTTGGTACGCACTGCCTCCATAGGATAGAACTCGCAGGACGGAACCTGTTTGAGCGCGGCCGCGTGAAACACATAGTCCACGCCACGGAGGGCATCATGAACACTGTCATAGTTGCGCACATCACCAATATAGAACTTCACCTTGTCGCTCTTTAACGCGATTCGCATGTCTTCCTGCTTTTTTTCATCGCGGCTGAAGACCCGAATCTCGGCAAAGTCCGAATGCAAAAAGCGATTCAGCACGGCATTGCCAAATGAGCCAGTTCCTCCAGTGATCAGAAGTACTTTGTCCTTAAACATTTTCTAGTTTCCTCAGTAAATTGATTCAAGCAAATTCACGCATGCGACGCACCAGTTCCGGCCAATCCGCCGGTTGAAACCCCGTGATCTTGCGAAAGCGGCTTGAGTCTAGGGACCGGTCGATCACCAGCTCGTCATCTGGTGTGATGTCGATGGCTTTACCGTAGGCCTGCGCCACCAGTTTCAGCAGATCGAATTTATTGATAGGTTCGGCCGACACATGGTAGAGCCCTCGCAAGTCGGTATTTGGGACAACGAAATCGCGCATGACACGCGCGAGCTCGACCGTCGGCAAGCCTGAAAAAATCGCCCGCGTGAATCCGCTGACGGTCCCCTGTTGCGCCAGAAACCATCCCACCAAGCTATGCGCACCGGTCAGCTCATGACCAATGATGGACGTGCGCAGCGTTACTGCGTGCGGGTAGTCCACTTCCCCCATATATTTGCTACGGCCATACAGATCCTGCGCATCTGAGAAATCTTGCTCGCGGTACATGCCCTTGGAACCAGAAAAAACACAGTCTGTGCTCATGTGAATCAATCGCGCATTTGCGACCGCGCATAGCTGAGCAAGCCTGTGCGGTAACATTGCATTGATGGGAATTGCAGCCAAAGGGTCGTCAGCCTCTGCGAGCTGCTTGACCAAACCAACGCAGTTAATCACCACGTCAGGTCGGACCTGGGCGAAAAGCCGCGTAAGACTGTCGGAGTTCTCGACATCCACGCCGCACACCACATGCTCGCGCATCTCGGGCGGCAACAGGCGCAACACATTGGCCGAACGCGCAGACCCCATTACCGCGTAGGCGTCGCTTTGAGCGAAAACGCGCAGCACTGCATTGCCCAGCATGCCGGAAACGCCCAACACAAGCACTTTGGGGGTTTTTTCGTTAGTCATTGAATCCAATTTCTTTCATTACATTGTTTCCACCTATCGCCTGCATCCCGCCAAGACTTGGGAAAAGTGCTCCACCAGCTTTGCAGCCAAAATGTCCGGATCAAAATTCTGCCGGTAATAACGCTCGCCAGCCTCGCCCATGCGCTGAAGAGCATCGGGCGAAAGAGCCCGAAGCCTCAGCACTGCCGCTGCCAGCGCGGGACCATCCTCTGCGGCGCAGGCCAAACCGGCACCGGACTCGCTGAGCAACCGGGCACCCTCACCATCCAGCGACCCAATGATCGCCTTTCCTGCTGCCAAATAGGCCTGCATTTTGCTCGGTACCGTCTGGCTCATGATGGGACTACGCACCAGGCTCACCAGCAGCACTGAAGCCTGAGCCAGAATGCCGGGCATGACCTCAGGCGGGAACCGGCCCGGCGTTTGCACGTTGCGCAACCGCCGTCGCGCCACCTCATGCTGCAACCAATCGCTGCGGCTACCGCTGCCTACAAGCACCACATGCACATCCTCGTGCAGCTGCAAAAGCTCGGCGGCGTCCAGCACGGTATCCAAGGCTTGAACGGTGCCCAAATTGCCGGCAAAAACCACGTTGAAACCTGGCTTTAACTGCAAAGCAGGACCGCCAACAGGCTGCGATTGATCAGCAACCAATTCACCCGGATTAGGGTGATAGTGCACCGGCGTAATGCCAGCCATAGCTTGCACCGGAGAAACAAAGGCCCGGGACTGCACCAACAGCAAATCACAGCGCCGATATATCCAGCGGACCAAAACCGCCGTCATGCCCAACACCCGCCGATTTCGCACAAAACCGGTTGCCTCAAGACTTTGCGGCCAAAGGTCCTGCACCCATGTCACCAGTTTCGCATGCTTGATAAAAGCCAGCCACACTGCCGGCATGACCTGGAGAATCGGCGAAGGCGCATAGACGAAAATCAGGTCGTAGGCCTTCCAACGTAACAGCCACGGCCCCAAAACAGTGGCACTCAGAACAAATGACAGGTAATTGGCAACCAATCGAAGCGCACCGCCATCCCCTCGCGGGACCAAAGGGACACGGCAAATACTGTAGCCGGCTTCATGCTGCCGAGTCCCCAAACCAGCAGCACGATAGCCTTCGAATACTTGCCCCTGCGGATAATTTGGTTGGCCTGTCAGAACGGTGATTTCGCAGCCCATTCGCTGGAGCAACACCACCACCTCGTTGATACGGAATGATTCCGGCCAGAAGTATTGCGTCAGCACCAGCACCTTCACAAGAACAGCTCCGCCACAAAATCCGGTGCCGAATAATATTGGGTGGTTAGAGGACCGCTTCCATCCATAAAACGAAGGATAGCCATTGCAATGGAGCGAGGAGACTCAGGGTCAAAAGTCTGCGCCGGCGCACATACGTCTCGGACAAAATCCCGTTCCGAGGCTACAACTGGAATCCCGAGAGCGCGCGCCTCCAATAGGGGCAACCCAAAAGTTTCTGCCAAGGAAGGAAAAATCAATGCTGATGAATTTTTCAATTGCTGCAAAACCCCAGCTCGAGTAAGCCATCCAAGATTTATGATGGCATTCAGATCATCGCCGCCAAGCGCAGCACGTTTCCACAACCACGCCATCTCCGCAGCCTGCAGCGTAAGAAACAGCTTGGGAGTTCGTCCCGCTTTTGCAAGTAACGCCCATGCACGCAAAAGATTTTCATGATTTTTATGCCCTACCGCATCAGCTGGATAAAAGAATGCAAACTCGGAATCATTGATGCTCTTTTTTGTTTCAAGGACTGGCAATATGGACATTTTGGAAGCTAATTCCTCATCCACAAGTGGAACTATTTTAACTGTAATAGTTGGGTACCGAACCCGCAAAGCCTCGTGCATACCACGCGTTTGAACCCAAATCTCATTACTATTTTTAATTCCTAATTTAAACCAGATAATTTCAACCTGAAGTCTGATCGCCGTCAATAGAGAGTACCTAATTCCCCGATGCGTCCCAACGAAATGAGGCGCCTGTACAAAAACGATTACTCTTCCCTTTGACTTTCGGAGCGGCGGAAGACTATTAAAACATAGTAACGTGTCACCAGCCAAAGCCAACTTCGCCAATTTGTTTAACGACAATATTCGCGCAACAAAACTTCGAGGAATATAATCAACCTCCCCGCTGGGAAGCGGAAAATATTGATCCAACTTCACACGTGAATCTAGCGCGGAAATTTTCAGTGACGGATCGAGATCACGAATTAGTGCCCTGAGAAGAACCAAGCCCCCTCCGGCATGAATACCAAAAGCGCTCAACAACACAGTGGTCGAGTCAGCAAGATTCGCAGGTTTTATACGTTTACGCAACATAACAATCAGCTAAAGACATCCAGAAGGTTTGGTTCGAGATGATTCACTCATGGGTTGCGGGTCTGCCGACCTATCCACGGTTGGTGGACGTATAAACATAACACTTGCAAGCAAAAATAAAAATGCCACGCACGTATCGCCAGACTGAAAGATCTGATTATTGCCAGGAATGTAGAAAAATAAAATCAAAAAAAGATAAGATAATATGACGGAGCGAGGAGAAAGATATATCAGCGATCTACCCCAGCTTAGTGCAAATAGGTACGACAAGAAAACCATGACCAGTAACGTTCCGAAAAACCCGAAATCGGACGCCAACCACGGATAGATCGAATGCCAAAGCGTGAACATCCCCCAGCCAGTCTGCGCCTCCAATAGTCCAGGTATCGAACCAGATGTAAAAAAATTTGTACCCAAAAAGGCATCTGCATTTCTTGCTAAAAATATAGAATTTCCAAATCCAAAGGTACTGCTGTGCTCTATTCCAAAACTCATAGACAGCGCATAATATCCTTGCCCCAAATATCGAGTTAAAGACTCAAAAATAACTCTTAAATCGGGCGACAGGAATTGCGAAACTGAATGTTCTTGATTGGCGAAAAGGCGTTCCACGCCCGTATTAAATACCCCCAACTCGCCCACCCCGCCTTCTCGCTGAATTTGTCCCATTCCAAAAAAATGTAAAAACATTAAAAACAAAGCTAAAAGACCAACAATAAATAGCCCACGATGAATGCGCAACTTGAGAATTCCAGCAGAAAGACTTAAAAACACGAGCCACGGCAAAGTGACAACAAAGTCAGCGAATCCTTTATTAGTCCCAGTCGCAAGGTAAAGGCTAAGGTTAAATAAAATAGCCACCACACAAAGAGCCTTTAGTTTCACGGAGAGACGAGACCAATAAACCACCGTCAAAGGGTAGACCCCAATGAGCAACGGGGACATTAGAATTCGTAGATATTCGACTATTACAAAAGCGTTGCCACCTTCTAGTCGCTCAAAATTTTGGTTGTATACAGCACCAGGATCTCCTATGCCGGCGAGAATGTTGGGCAAAATTGATCCAGTCCGCGATAGAGATGTGGGAACTAGTAAGGCATAAGTTACGAATAAGCCGCACTTCAAAAACTTTATGCCAAACTCGATATTTCGAGAAAATTCGGAACTTTCCTTTGATTTAGAACAAGAATAGTAAATCCGACTCCACGCCGAGAGATAACCGACTCCGATGCACACTTGCGCAGCGATGAGATAACCAGCAAGCAACCAAGGACTAGTCACCTCCCAAGGCCAAGGGCCAAAGAAAAATAGCAGAACAGTAGCTGCGAGATAAAACTGAAAAAAAATTAACGGCGCAAGCCATCTTATTTTAAGTCTACGGAAATTCATACTATTTAACTTTTAAACACAGATCGGCAGGTCGCCAACGCTATACGTAGCGGTTTACTGACGACGTTACGCAAAATCCTAGCCTTTACGGACGTGCTGCGCAAAGGCGGGTAAATGCGACATGCCTCCTCATAAAGCTCCCAACCTCGTCTAAAAAGTCCAGCGCGAAAGCAGTTTCTGGCGAGTATCAAATGGGCATATCCATAGGCCTCGGATTTTCTAACTACAAGGTCTGCAGGCACAGAAGAACTGTCAAAATACTGATCCAAAACGAAAAGGTATTCCCTTCCTATCGCCTCCGAAACATCCTTATATGAAATCGACTCTGGATGAATCCTATAGCCTGCCAACACATCTTGACAAAATTCAATCCTCCCATATTCAGCCAACCTCATCCAGAACTCTCGATCAGGCGCCAACTTTAATTCCGATTTCCACCCACCTGCGAGGTCAAACGCATCGCGCCGAAATAGCGCCCCCGGACCAATGTAGCATTCCTGTCGAATAACCAAATCAGTCAAATCGAAAGGGCGACAAACATTTCTTTTTACGACATGCGAAATATTATCGATGAGATGAGCGTCGGGGTACACACAAGCAACGGAATTATCGCGCTCGAGAATTGCAACGAGCTTAGACACTGCACCGGGATAAAGAATGTCGTCTGAGCTCAAATAGCCCATAACACAACCAGTCGAAATTGCCCAACCTTTATTCAAGGTGAGAGCCTGCCCCATATTTTCATGCCGCTCCCAGCGAACTTTTCCGCTATAACGACTTAACACTTCAGGTGTCGAGTCCGTAGACCCATCATCTATAACGATATACTCAATATTTGGATAGTCTTGGCATAATACGCTGTCAATTGTTTGAGCAAGATAGGTTGCCTGGTTGAAGGTAGGCGTCACAATACTGACAAGTGGAAACTGCTGCATTGCTTTAATTCTCAAATTTGAATCACTATCCCGGATCAATCAAATGCTGCGCGAACGAAATGATTGCCACGATATCATCGCAGGCCATGCTAGCGCAAAAATCATCAGGAACATCCAAACGATACGTATATTTAAAGATGAAATCATTGAACCAGAAAATCCCAACAACGCAAGAAACCCCAAAGCAAATACTTTGATACTGAAAATGCTTTTGACAGACCGGCCCAATAGTGGGCTGCAGAGAATAAACATCAAAAACGCATCCAAGGTCATCCGAAGTAACCAGGCGATTGCCGCCCCAAGAATACCGTGTACTGAAGTCAGCCACCAAAGAGCTCCAAGGAAAAGGGGCAGCTCAATTAGATGGGCTAGCGCTGTCAGCCTCGCCGCGCCAGCACTCTGAATCAATGTAAATGGAACATGGGCAAGGCAATTGATAAGTATTCCTATAGCGAACACCCGCATCAAGCCGGTACTCTGATCCGCAAACGCCGAGTTAATCCACAGCACAAGTAAGTCGTGCGCAAAAAGCGAGAGTGCAACGGTGAGGGGAAGTAAAGCCATAAAGAGCCAATATACAGCCTTTCCGAACAACACCCATGTTTGTTCATCTCTTCGTGCCATCTGTGTTGCGAAGGCGGGGAAAAGTACAGCCGTTAATGCGCCGGGCACGATCCATAACTTAGTCACGAGTTCTTGGGGCGTAGCGTAATACGCCACCGCACTGGCAGAAACAATTGCGCCAATTACAAATCGGTCTACATAGCCCATGAACGGACTAACGATATTACTCACAGTCAGCCAGCCCCCTGAAACAGAAAGCGGTTTTAGCAAATTGGCTTTCCACGTGAATATAATACGCTCTCTTGGCAAAACACGCCAAGCGTAGTACCCGTGAACGCCGCAAGCAATCACTCGTCCGGCGACTAAAATCCAGGCGATGTAGTCTAGGCGGGCTGGTTGTGCGTACAGAACAACGGCCAACGGTCCTAGAAAGGTAAATAAACCCATAGGAAGGCGGATGAGGTTAATGATACCGAAGGCGTCACGCGCCTCCAGAATGCCTCGAAAACCGGACGTCAGTACGATGAATGGCATGGCTAGTGCCATTGCATAAACAGCATTCACAGCCTCCCGACGATCGGGCACCTCATGAATAAGGCTCACGCCCCAAGATGCAGTGGCGGCCATCAACACCCCAGCCAACAAACCTAGCATAGCCATGAGGACCGTTGCCGTTGCCACGAGCGGGCCGACCTTTTCGTCCTCCTTAT
>NZ_NCJB01000083.1:10026-11356 GCF_002282275.1 Polynucleobacter sp. 39-46-10
AGTCAAACAGCCCAAAATAGCTTACTACGGCCCAAATCAGAGTCAGCAAACCAAAGCGTGCGGGTCCAAGTTCGTGAATAAGTACCGGTATAGTACCTACGGCAACCAAAAGCGGAGCCCCAAGTCCGACTAGGTTAAATACTGTGTGCCTGAGAATTTTCATTCAAATAAATCCGATATTTTGAGCGGTAATCCCGCTATATCTTTATCTGAAAGAATGACTGGAAGTTCAGGCCATCGAATTCCAATAACTGGGTCAGTCCAGATAATGCATCGCTCGTACGCGGGCGCGTAGTAGTCGGTTGTTTTGTAGTGCACCTCTGCATTCGCACCTGTAACTACAAAGCCGTGGGCAAAGCCCGGTGGGATCCACTGCTGCAAGCGATTTTCCGCAGATAAAATTGCGCCAGTCCAGCAACCAAAAGTTGGTGAACTCCGGCGAAGATCCACGGCTACGTCGAAAACCTCGCCCGCTATAACCTGGACTAGTTTGCCCTGGGGCTGGTGAATTTGGTAATGCAGGCCGCGCAATACGTTTTGCGCAGAAAGGGAAACGTTGTCTTGCACAAACTCCGCTGTCACCCCGGTCAATTCCTTGAAGCGACGAGAGCTAAAGCTTTCGTAAAAAAGGCCGCGCTGGTCGACGAACACTTCCGGCTCTAGGAGCAACACGCCCGGAATCGCTGTTTGGGTAATGTTCACGCCGCGTAAGCCAAATAAGTCGATTTACGGTGGCGGCTCTGCTCCTGCACAAGCGCATTGGGAGTTTTAATAGTGCGGTCTAAGCCTGTGGGCGTTTTGAGCGAAAAGATTTCAGCCAGCATGCGGTCCACGCCGTGCTGCCAGGGCGGCAAACGCAAGCCGAAGGTGGTTTGCAGCCGGGTGGTGTCGAGCCGGGAGTTGAGCGGGCGGGTAGCCGGTGTTGGAAAGGCGTTGGTGGACACCGGAGCGACTTCGCTCGCTACAAGTTTGATAGCTGCTTGCGCAAGTTCTGCCTGGACCAGCACGTGTTTTGCATAGCCATGCCAGCTGGTTTGGCCACTGGCGACGAGGTGGTACAGGCCGGCGTCGCTAGGGCGCTGCAGGACTTGGCGAATGACGTGGGCGGTGACGTCGGCCAGCAGGTCGGCCCCGATGGGCGGGTAGTAAATCATCGGCTTGTCATACACCGGCAGCAGTTGCTTGCTGATGGCCAGCGTGGCCGGGTGCAGGCGGGTGCAGGCGGGTGCCGGAGCCGCCGGCGAGGATGATGCCTTTGCGTGGGGTCATATTTTTTGTGTTGTTGATTTAGTGTTGCGTTTCGGCATGCGCCATGCCCAGTTCAGTTGCA
>NZ_NCJB01000461.1:0-1489 GCF_002282275.1 Polynucleobacter sp. 39-46-10
GATGCTTGTACAAAAAGATGGCCTTTGGGTGATGCACTATGACCCTGATATTTCTGTACCGTTTGCATCTGTTAATCCAATAATGGCGAAGGCAGGTGAGATGGCAATGTGGCACGCCTTTAAGCAAATTCATATCCCGATGCTGATCGTTCGTGGCGGTGAATCGGATTTACTCTCTGCTAAAACAGTGGCCGAGATGTGTAAGGTCAACCCATACATTCGGAGTATTGAAATTCCAGGAGTGGGACATGCGCCTGCCTTTGTGAAGTCAGAACAAGTTGCTTTAGCAAAAGAATTCTTTAGTTAAGGATTTCGGTCTTCCATGTCAAATGCTGGCAATGTATCTGAGAGCATCAAAATCATAGATGGCTGGTATGGAGAGCCCTCTGAAAGTCATGCTGCCGGTGTTCTGAGTATTCTGAAATTGCTTCATCTAGACGAGGCTACATTAACTGCTGCAAGTAATATCGCACGGACTCACGGCAAAGAATCCCTCACTAAACTGATTGGCGATGAGTCAGCCAAACTGTTGATTGGTTATCGTGGTCTAAGGCAGGCTCAAGCTAAGCTCGTCCGTAATGATGGTGGTCTCAGCATCTCCGGGCAAGAAGAAATGCTGAGAAAGATGTTGCTGGCTTTTGGTGACGACTTACGTGTGGTCCTCATTTATCTTGCCTCACGCTTGCAAACCTTGCGCTGGATTACCCATGAAAAAATGGAGATGCCAAAAGCCTGGGCGCAAGAGATTCTTAATATTGATGCATCGCTCGCAAATCGCCTCGGTATCTGGCAAATGAAATGGGAGATGGAGGACTTAGCGTTTCGAGTTCTGTCTCCAGAGATCTATCGAGATATTGCCAAGATGCTCGATGGCAAGCGCATTGAGCGTGAATCTTTTATTGAGCAAATTGTCAAAAAGCTTCAGGAAGAATTAACTGCCGCTCATATTCAGGGTGAGGTTCAGGGTCGCCCAAAACACATCTACAGTATTTGGAAAAAGATGCAGGGCAAGTCACTCGACTTTGCCAATCTTTATGACGTCAGAGCATTTAGGGTTCTAGTGGAGGATGTTAAATCTTGCTACGCCATTTTAGGAATAGTGCACAACGTCTGGCAGCCAGTACCACGTGAATTCGATGACTATATTGCGAGGCCCAAACCTAACGGCTATCAATCTTTGCATACCGTAGTGATGGATGAGCATGGAACGGCATTTGAGATTCAGGTGCGTACAAATGAAATGCATCAACAGGCTGAGTATGGATTGGCTGCGCACTGGCGTTATAAGGAGGGTGCTTATATTGGTGCTGCAACACCATCAAAAAATAAATCTGCCTCCAATACTCCGAACACACCAAACCCCAGCCATCAAACTGGCACACATAGTGCAGCAGTAGCCTACGAGCGCCAGATTGCTTGGGCTAGGCAGCTGATCTCCTGGAAAGAAGATGCATGGGAGCAATTAAAGCATCATGAGATTGATGATCAT
>NZ_NCJB01000462.1:0-1482 GCF_002282275.1 Polynucleobacter sp. 39-46-10
GTGGTAGAATTTACGGAAATACATAGGTAGTTCAGAAAATGTTCTATTTTTTTAAACAGGTAATGGAGAGTTTGAATGTCTAAACCAGATCACGCTATAACTACTGGACCACAAAAAATGACCCCATCGGAGGCATTTGTAGAGACGATGGCGGCTAACGGTGTAACGGATATCTTCGGAATTATGGGTTCCGCATTTATGGATGCGATGGATATTTTTGCTCCAGCTGGAATTCGCTTGATTCCAGTAGTTCATGAGCAAGGTGCTGCCCACATGGCTGATGGTTATTCTCGTGTGAGTGGTCGACATGGTGTTGTGATTGGCCAAAACGGCCCTGGCATTAGTAATTGCGTTACCGCTATTGCAGCAGCATATTGGGCACATAGTCCAGTGGTGATGATCACGCCCGAGACTGGAACAATGGGTATGGGTTTGGGCGGCTTTCAAGAGGCCAACCAGCTGCCAATGTTTGAAGAATTCACCAAGTATCAAGGACACGTCAATAATCCAAAACGGATGGCCGAATATACAGGGCGCTGTTTTGATCGTGCGATGTCTGAAATGGGGCCTACCCAGTTAAACATTCCGCGTGATTATTTTTATGGCGAGATTGAAGTTGAGATACCACAGCCAAGTCGTCTTGATCGCGGCCCGGGCGGTGAAAATAGTCTGAATGAGGCGGCTGAGCTATTAGCTCAAGCAAAGTTCCCTGTCATTATTTCTGGCGGCGGTGTTGTTATGGGTGATGCCGTTGAAGAATGTAAAGCTTTGGCTGAGCGACTTGGCGCACCAGTAGTAAATAGTTATTTGCATAACGACTCATTCCCAGCTAGCCACCCACTCTGGTGTGGACCGCTTGGATATCAAGGTTCTAAAGCAGCGATGAAATTAATGGCGCAGGCTGACGTCGTGATTGCACTGGGCTCACGCTTGGGACCTTTTGGTACCTTGCCACAGCATGGAATGGATTACTGGCCAAAGAATGCCAAGATTATTCAGATTGATGCTGATAACAAAATGCTGGGATTGGTTAAAAAGATCTCGGTGGGTATTTGTGGTGATGCAAAAGCTGCTGCAATTGCCTTAACACAACGTCTTGCTAATAAAACCTTGGTTTGTGATGCCACCAAAGCAGATCGCGCTAAAACTATTGCTTCTGAAAAAGCGGCCTGGGAAAAAGAGTTGGATGAGTGGACGCATGAGCGTGACGCATTTAGCCTTGACATGATTGAAGAGCAAAAAAATGAAAAAACTCCTACCGGAGGAAATTACCTGAGCCCAAGGCAAGTATTGCGTGAGCTCGAGAAGGCTATGCCAGCTGATGTAATGGTTTCGACTGATATTGGCAATATTAATTCAGTAGCAAATAGCTATTTGCGTTTTGAAAGGCCACGTAGCTTTTTTGCTCCTATGAGTTTTGGTAATTGCGGTTATGCGCTTCCTACTATGATTGGCGCAAAAGCTGCGGCACCAGAAAGGCCA
>NZ_NCJB01000084.1:0-9826 GCF_002282275.1 Polynucleobacter sp. 39-46-10
CAAAAAACAAGCGTACCAAGCCTGAGAAAATGGAGATCATGAAATTTGATCCAACCATTCGCAAGCATGTTGCTTACAAAGAAACAAAGCTCAAGTAATGTATCGATTCGATATTTATTTGCAGCAAATAAAAAACCCGCTACATCAGCGGGTTTTTTATTGCCTTGATTTTCACCAAGACTAAATACAACTCACCTCTTAAGCGTAACGACGCAATCTCAAAGAGAAGTCACGCAGACTCGATAAACCACTCTCTTCGGCGCGCTGACACCAAGTATGTAACTGAGCAACCAGTTGATCACCCGTGGCATTAGAGCGGCTCCAAATCGCTTGCAAATCACGACGCATCTCAATCATCTTGCGAAGCTGCACATTGCTGGCCATCAACTCTTCTAGCTTGATTTTTTCTTCTGCGGTTAAACGTGATTCATCTTTGCTCAACCAGGTACGCGCATCTTTCAGATGGGCGGCCAACACTTGCATGTGCTGAACCTCATTACTGAAGAAGGCGCTCAGGGTCTTACTGTAGCGGGCCATGATTTCATAACGATTTGCAATGATGGCTTCGAGCGTACCTTGATCGGCAGGACGTAAGTCGCTCAGTACCGGCTTAGGAGAAGTCTTTTTCACTTTAGCCAAGCCTACAGCACTCATCATCTGAATGTACATCCAGCCAATATCAAACTCGTACCACTTACTAGAGAGCTTGGCGCTAGTAGCAAAGGTGTGATGGTTGTTATGTAACTCTTCGCCACCAATCAAAATACCCCAAGGAAAAATATTTCTTGAGGCATCTTCACAGTCGTAATTGCGATAGCCCCAAAAGTGGCCAATGCCATTAATAATTCCAGCAGCAGTAATGGGGATCCACAACATTTGTACCGCCCACACTGTTAAGCCAATTGCACCAAACAAAATGACGTCGATGATCAACATCAAGGCTACACCTTGCCAAGAGAACTTGGAATAGATGTTGTGCTCGAGCCAATCATCTGGCGTGCCGTGACCAAACTTCTCTAAAGTCTCTTGATTGTGTGACTCTTTTTTATACAACTCAGCACCACGAGAAAGTACTGTATTGATACCGAGAACTTGCGGGCTATGAGGATCATCCACTGTTTCACACTTAGCGTGGTGCTTACGATGAATCGCCGCCCACTCTTTGGTGACCATGCCAGTTGTCAGCCAGAGCCAAAACCGGAAGAAATGGGAAATGATTGGATGCAACTCTAAAGCACGGTGCGCTTGGCAACGGTGCAAGAAGATAGTTACAGCGGCAATCGTGATGTGTGTCGCCACTAAGGTGAAGACGACGATTTTCCACCAAGCCCAATTAAGGTAACCGTGAGAAAGCCAGTTAAGGAATAAATCAAAACCTGAAGCTGTGTTCAAAAGGGGTATCCCTAGAAAGATCTAAAACCTTATTTTAGTTCTTTAACAGCTTTCTTGCTTTTGACTTTTACCGACTTTTCGTCATCTTTATCGACAGTTACTGCAGAAACAGCTACTTTTTTCTGAAAAACAGCCCCAAAGAAGCCATCCGTACCATGAATATGGGGCCAGAGCTGCCACCAAGGATTGTCGGGACTACATCCCATAGGAATTTTATCCTTTGGAAACAATGACTTAAGAGCCTCAGCGGCTGGAACAACCTCAAAATCAGGATGCTTTGCCAAGAAATCCTCTGCAATTTGCTGATTTTCTTGTGGCAACAAACTGCAAGTGGCATAAACCAGGCGGCCGCCTGGCTTGAGCAAGCGGCTTGCGGAGGCCAAAATATTCATCTGCTTTTGATTGAGCTCCAGCACGCCTTCAGGGGTCTGGCGCCATTTGAGATCAGGGTTGCGACGCAAAGTACCCATGCCGCTACAAGGGGCGTCGACCAAAACGCGGTCAATCTTACCTGCCAAACGTTTGATCTTGGTGTCATTCTCGCTATCAATCCAGACGGGATGGACGTTAGAGAGGCCACTACGGGCCTGCCGTGGCTTTAAATTAGCCAATCGACGCTCAGATGTATCTAGGGCATATAAACGCCCTGTTGAGCGCATGATTGCCCCAATTGCCAAAGTCTTGCCACCAGCACCGGCACAAAAGTCGACTACCATCTCGCCACGCTTCGGGGCGAGTAAATAGGCTAACAGCTGACTACCTTCATCTTGTACTTCAAACATCCCCGCTTTGAAACCAACCGTGTTTTGTAAAGCGGGTTTACCCATGATGCGAACACCATCTGGCGCATATGGAGTTGGAATGGCTTGATAGCGACCACCCAAGGCATTCATCTCAGCAAGCAATTGCTCACGAGTTGTCTTCATGGTGTTTGCACGTAAATCCAAAAGCGCTGGATGCATGAGTGATTTGGCTAATTCTTCACGTGACTCTTCGCCAGGATATTTTCCAAAAGCATCCCACAACCATTCCGGCAAATTATTTCGAACCAGAGGATTGAGTGCGGATGGATCAACCGTTGCAAAACGTTGTAGCCACTCATACTCACCCGTCTTTAATACGTGAGCTAAATCAGCAATTGCACTTTCAGCACGATTGGCTGAACCTAGACCACCCTCTGACAGAGCAGACAGCAAACCCAATAGGGCTAAGCGTCTAGCCTGGGAGCCCTCACCGCTTGAAGCAAATTGTGAGAACTCATTTTTACGACGCAAGATAGCAAAAGCACTCTCAGCAATCAAGGCACGATCACGATTACCCAGCTGAGGTTCAGAGCGGAAATACCGACTCACAACACGATCCGCTGGTTGCTCAAAATTCAATAACTCTGGAAGCAGAC
This sequence comes from Polynucleobacter sp. 39-46-10, assembly GCF_002282275.1. NCBI lineage: Bacteria > Pseudomonadati > Pseudomonadota > Betaproteobacteria > Burkholderiales > Burkholderiaceae > Polynucleobacter > Polynucleobacter sp. 39-46-10. Next base: position 2,792 of record NZ_NCJB01000084.1, read on the forward strand.
GCTCCAAATGAATTGCATGCTGGGGCAAAGCCTTGGCATTAGAAAAGTTTTTTTGGCCTTCGGGCGCAATGATGTTGCCACTGGCATTACGACGCTCTGGTCGACGTAATGGATCTTTGGATTTAGCAGCGTAACTTTTTTGTGGGCCTAGGCGTGATCCAGATCTGGACCCGGATTTACTACCAGCGCTAGCTCCGCGGGATGAACGTTCTTTACTCATAATTTTATTAATTGCGACTCCGGTGGTTGAACCTGAACTTGATTACCTTCTATTCGCAATCGTCCATCTAGGAACCATTTTACGGCCCTCGGATAAATCTGATGCTCAGCAGCTAAAACTCGGGCAGCCAAACTATCAGCATCCTCGCCGGGCAGCACTGGAACTGAGGCTTGACAGATGATAGGGCCTTCATCGACACCCTCGGTTACAAAGTGCACGGTAGCTCCATGTTCGGCTACGCCAGCCTCCAAAGCCCGCTCGTGGGTATGCAAACCCGGGAAGGCTGGTAGCAAAGCTGGGTGAATATTGATGAGTCGACCCTCAAAATGACGAATAAAGCCTGGAGTCAGAATGCGCATAAAACCGGCTAGAACAACCAAATCTGCACCCAATTCATCGATTTTTGCGATGAGGGCAGCATCAAAGGACTCGCGCGTAGCATGCTCTTTATGCTCAATAGCAAAGGCAGGAATGCCCTGAGAGCGAGCAAAAGCAAGGCCCTTAGCTGCAGAGTGATTAGCGATCACCCCTGCAAAGGTGACTGGCCAGTGCTCTTTTTGAGCTGTTTTGACGATGGCCTCGAAATTGGATCCGCGGCCCGAGATTAAGGTGACGATAGATGGCATGCCCACAATATAATTGATGGTTACCCTGAAAGCGACCCTGAAAGCGATTTAGTGAACGTATTCCGTGGCCCTACCCAGTTTTCTGCAGGACCAGCTTGTGCCTTAACCATCGGTAATTTCGATGGCGTGCACAGGGGTCATCGCGCCCTGCTAAAGCAACTTAAGGATGGCGCCCAGGAGCGTGGCTTGGTTAGCTGTGTAATGACTTTCGAGCCGCACCCTAAAGAATTCTTTTCCCCAGAACAAGCGCCACCACGCATTCTGAATTTGCGTGACAAGCTTGCCGCGTTTGCCGATATTGGCATCGATCGCGTAGTGGTGGAACATTTCAATTCTGCGTTTGCTCGCCTTACCCCCGAAGAATTTGTTTCCGAAATCATCGTCAAGCAACTCAATGCCAAATGGATTTTGATTGGCGATGATTTTTGCTACGGCGCAAAGCGCGCGGGTAACTTTGCGAGTCTCAAAGCAGCAGGTGAACAATTGGGTTTTGAAGTTTCTAGCATTCACACTGTGCAAGAAGATGGTGAAAGAATTTCTAGCTCAGCACTGCGCAATGCATTAGCTTGCGGCAACATGGATCAAGCGACAAAATTATTAGGGCGACCTTATGGCATCTCTGGTCATGTTATCCATGGACAAAAACTGGGGCGCACTTTAGGCTTCCCCACACTCAATCTCGCTGTTGCCAATCACCTTCATCACCGCAAGCCTGCCTGCTCTGGCATTTTTACTGCCCAAGTCTTGGGGCTAGGAGACAAGCCACTGCCTGCTGTAGCTAGCCTCGGTGTGAGACCTACGGTTGAAGATGAAGGTCGTGTATTGCTTGAGACACACATCTTTGACTACAACGCCGATGTCTACGGAAAAATTATTACTGTAGAGCTCTTAGAAAAAATCCGTGATGAGGCGAAATACTCTGACCTCGACACCCTTACCAAGGCGATTGCATCTGATGCAGCGCATGCCAGAAATTATTTCCAGAAAAAAGCTTATGTCTGAAAAAGAAAACTCTTATCCCGTCAATCTTTTAGAAACATCGTTTCCGATGCGGGGCGATCTACCAAAACGTGAACCGCAGTGGGTTGCGCAATGGCAGAAAAATAAATTTTACGAAAAGATTCGCGCAGCACATGCTAATCAACCAAAATTTATTTTGCATGATGGCCCTCCCTATGCAAACGGCGATATTCATATTGGTCATGCGGTCAATAAGATCCTCAAGGATATGATCGTGAAGTCCCGCTGGTTAATGGGCTTTGACTCTGCGTATGTCCCAGGCTGGGATTGCCATGGCATGCCAATTGAGATTCAGATTGAAAAAGAATTTGGCAAAAATTTACCGACTGCTGAAGTCCAGTCAAAAGCACGCGCCTATGCCAAGGTGCAAGTAGATAAGCAGAAGAAAGACTTTGAGCGTTTGGGCGTGTTGGGTGATTGGAATAACCCTTATCTCACCATGAACTACCGCAATGAGGCTGATGAAATTCGTGCGCTTGGGAAGATCTGGGAAAAGGGCTACGTCTTCCGCGGCCTAAAACCTGTGAACTGGTGTTTTGACTGTGGCTCTGCCCTAGCTGAAGCGGAAGTGGAATATCAAGACAAGACTGATCCAACAGTTGATGTTGGTTTTGCATTTGATGATGCGCAGCGCCCACAACTTGCAAAAGCATTTGGTCTGACTGAAATCCCAGCTAAGCTTGGAATGATTGTGATCTGGACAACAACGCCTTGGACCATTCCATCTAATCAAGCGCTGAATGTTCACCCTGAGCTTAGCTACGCTTTGGTAGACACCGGTGACAAGTTGTTGATCTTGGCAAAAGATCGAGTAGAAACTTGTCTGGAAGATTTTGGCCTTGAAGGAAAAGTCATTGCTACTTGCTTAGGCAATCAGTTAGCCAACATCTCTTTCTGGCATCCACTTGCTCCATTACATGAGGGATACAAGCGCCTCTCACCAATCTACCCCGCTGAATACGTCACACTGGATACTGGTACTGGCGTAGTGCACTCTGCGCCAGCCTACGGCGAGGAAGACTTTAAGTCTTGCAAAGCAAACAAACTGGCTGATAAAGACATCTTGAATCCAGTAATGGGTAATGGTGTCTACGCCTCTTGGTTACCACTCTTTGCCAATGAATACATCTGGAAAGCTAATCCGAAGATTGTGGAAGCCATGCGTGAGGCAGGCAGCCTCTTGCGAGACAAAACCTATACCCACTCTTACATGCACTGCTGGCGCCATAAATCCCCGATTATTTATCGCGCGACCTCACAGTGGTTTGCGAGCATGGATAAGAAACCCTCCGATGGCAGTGCAAGCTTGCGCGAGACTGCACTCGCAGGCATCGAAAACACCGAGTTCTTCCCAGCCTGGGGCAAGCAGCGCCTAAACAGCATGATTGCGAACCGTCCAGATTGGACCTTGTCACGTCAGCGTCAATGGGGCGTACCGATGGCTTTCTTTGTTCATAAGGAAAGTGGCGAGCCACATCCACGCACAGTCGAGTTACTCGAAGAAATCGCTAAGCGGGTTGAAAAAGAAGGCATTGAAGCTTGGCAAAAACTGGAAGTAGCTGAACTGCTTGGCGAAGAAGCCGCTCAATACGAAAAGAATCGCGATACCTTGGATGTGTGGTTTGACTCTGGCACTACACATTGGCACGTCATTCGTGGATCGCACCGCAATGAGCTCTATCGTCCAGAAGCTGAGAATGCAGATGGTCGCTTAGCTGACCTGTACCTTGAAGGCTCAGACCAACATCGTGGCTGGTTTCACTCTTCCCTGCTGACTGGCGCCATGCTTGATGGCAAGCCGCCATATAGGGCGCTGTTGACCCACGGCTTTACCGTTGATGGCCAAGGTCGCAAGATGAGTAAGTCTGTAGGCAACGTGATTGCCCCGCAGCAAGTTGCTGATAAGTTGGGTGCCGAGATTATTCGCTTGTGGGTAGCATCTACCGATTACTCCGGTGAGATGACGATTTCTGATGAAATTCTGAAACGCGTAGTAGAAAGCTATCGTCGCATTCGCAATACATTGCGTTTCTTGTTGGCCAACCTGTCTGACTTTGATCCCAGTAAGCATGCGATGCCTGCCAGTGAATGGCTAGAGATTGATCGCTACGCTGTTGCCCTTGCGAATCAATTGCAACAAGATGTACAAGCGCACTACAAGGCTTATGAGTTCCAACCAGCTGTAGCGCGCATGCTGACTTTCTGCTCAGAAGATTTAGGTGGCTTCTACCTAGATATTCTGAAAGATCGCCTCTACACCAGCGCACCGAATTCAAAAGAGCGTCGTGCAGCGCAGAATGCCCTATTTCACATCACCCGCAATCTACTTAAGTGGCTTGCCCCATTCCTCTCCTTTACCGCTGAGGAAGCCTGGTTGTCATTCCCGCATGGTGCTGATGAAAAAGCTAAAGAGTCCATCTTCATGGAAGAGTTCGGGGCTTTTCCAGAAATTGCTCAGGCCGCTGAACTCCTTGCTAAGTGGAACCGTGTTCGAGAAATTCGTTCCGAGGTCACCAAGGCCATTGAGATTGAGCGAGAAGCTGGGAATGTAGGCTCATCACTACAAGCAGAACTCACTATCAAAGTAGGTGATATCGATTTTGCAATTTTGCATTCCCTTGAAGATGACTTGCGCTTTGTGACTATTACTTCTAGCGCTAACTTAGAGCTGAGTAATGCAGGCCTTGAAGTACTCGTACGCGGCAGCCAATATAAAAAGTGCGGTCGCTGCTGGCATCACACCCAAGATGTTGGGTCCAATACCGAACATCCAGAGCTGTGCGGTCGTTGCATTAGCAATCTCTTTGGGGATGGCGAATCACGCTTGTTTGCATAAGCGAGCCTATAAATTCATATGAGCACAAGCCCATCAATTCTCCGTTACCTAGCGATTGCAGTCATTACGCTATTGCTAGACCAATTGAGTAAATGGTCTGCCTTAATGAATCTGCAATTAGGAGTACCCGAACCTGTTTTGCCATTTATGAACTGGTTGCTACTGTTTAATCCAGGAGCGGCATTTTCTTTCTTAGCGCAGAGCTCGGGCTGGCAGCGCTGGTTCTTCACGGTCCTTGGCCTAGCAGCTTCCGCTTACATTCTCTGGCTGCTACGTAAGGGCCTGGGCGACAAAATGCTCTGCTGGTCCCTCAGTCTCATTCTGGGCGGTGCACTAGGCAATGTCCTGGATCGCCTCCTGTATGGCGCTGTGGTGGACTTCATTGACCTGCATTACGCCAACTGGCATTGGCCGGCATTCAATATTGCGGATAGCGCTATTTGCATCGGTGCAGCCCTCATTATTTGGGGTGAGCTACGCAAGTCATTTGGCAAAACCTCTCAACCCCATTAAGCTGGCGCCATGCAATCACTTTTAAATAAGAAAATCGTTCTTGGTATCTCCGGTGGCATTGCGGCCTATAAGTCTGCGGAGCTAGCGCGTCAGTTGATGCAAGAAGGTGCGAGCGTTCAAGTGGTGATGACAGAAGCCGCTCAGCAATTTGTGACACCAGTCACTATGCAGGCGCTCACAGGCAATCCGGTTTACACCAGCCAATGGGATAGCAGCATTGCTAATAACATGGCGCACATTGAACTATCTAGAGCTGCCGATGCAATTCTGATTGCACCAGCAAGTGCAGATCTCATGGCCAAACTTTCTCTCGGCTTAGCAGATGATTTACTAACAACGCTTTGCCTGGCGAGAGATTGCCCTCTATTACTTGCGCCTGCCATGAATAAGCAAATGTGGGAGCATGCAGCAACACAAAGAAGTGCAGAGAGACTGATTGCGGACAAAGTTACATTACTCGGTCCAGCCAGTGGCTTTCAGGCATGTGGTGAAGTAGGCTACGGACGCATGCTCGAGCCTGCTGAAATTACCGAACAACTCATTGCCTTCTTTCAGAAAAAACCATTAGTAGGCAAGCGCGTACTTATCACTGCGGGACCTACCTTTGAAGCCATTGATCCTGTGCGCGGCATCACTAATCGCAGCTCTGGCAAGATGGGATTTGCAATTGCCCGCGCAGCTGTTGAGGCTGGCGCAGAAGTGCACCTGATTGCTGGTCCTTGCGACTTGGATATACCACTCGCCGCAACTGGAAAAATTACCCGCACCAATGTCGTGAGCGCTAAAGAAATGCATGCAGCCACTATGCAATCTTCTGACTGCGATATTTTCTTTGCAGTTGCTGCGGTGGCTGACTGGGGCATTACCAAGCCAGCCAAAGACAAGATTAAGCGTCAAGGTAAGCAAGCCCCCAATCTAGAGTTCACTGCAAACCCAGATATTCTTGCTGATGTAGCTAAAACGGTCAAAACTCAAGGTGGTAAGTTGCACCCCTACTGCATTGGCTTTGCAGCAGAGTCTACCGATCTCCAAAAGCATGCTGAAGAGAAGCGCAAACGTAAGGGCATTCCGATGGTCGTCGGCAATATTGGACCAGATACCTTTGGTAGCGATCTCAATCAATTGCTCATCATTGATGAGAGCGGTGGTAAGAAAATTGCCAAGGCTGAAAAGCTCCAGCTTGCACGCCAGCTCATTCAGTTAGTCGCCAAGAAAATTTAAACTCGCTTTAGGAAATTCCATGCAAGAACTTCAAGTCAAAATTCTCGATGAACGTATGCGAGGTCAATTGCCGACATATGGAACCCCTGGTAGCGCTGGTTTAGATTTGCGCGCCTGCATTGATGAAGCCATTGAAATTGCTCCCGGCCAAACCGTACTTGTGCCAACAGGTCTAGCAATCTATGTAGAAGATCCGCGCTATGCGGCATTCATCCTACCGCGCTCCGGCCTAGGTCATAAGCATGGGATCGTCCTTGGAAATCTTGTCGGATTAATTGACTCTGACTACCAAGGCCAGCTGATGGTCAGCACCTGGAATCGCGGATCTACAGCATTCAAGCTTGAGCCCATGGAGCGTCTAGCTCAACTAGTAGTCATGCCCGTCCAACAAGTAGAACTTAAGGTGGTTGAAGAATTCACCGAAAGTAGTCGTGGAGCTGGTGGGTTTGGAAGTACAGGACGCAACTGATTTAGATATTTCGGTCATGCCCAATAAAAAACCACCCGTATGAACTGACCCCCAAAAGTTGGACCTTATGTCCAACCAAGGGGGTTTTGTTTTATGAGCAAGTACAGTAAGCAGTTCAAGCTAAAGGTAG
>NZ_NCJB01000463.1:0-1468 GCF_002282275.1 Polynucleobacter sp. 39-46-10
CCCGGTAATCTGCATGAGCTGAGCCAAGGAAGCGGGTTGTCGAAGGTTCGCAAGTGCCTCAAGAATGACTACCCCTTTGAGCATGGAAGAGTTTTCGCTCAAAGCATCTTTTTTTGCGATATCCAGATTTTCAATTATTTCTAGATCAGACATTGAATTAATCTCATAAAATTACATATTTTGTTCATTTTAATAGAACATGTGGACTTTATAGCATAAATTTATTAGTGTTATTACTTATACGAAACAACTTGTTCAGTAGAACTGAATAGAGTATGGTAACTTGTGAAGCAGCAATGAATAACCTTTAGAGGAGTTTGTATGCAGACGAATAAGATCTTTAAGTTGGTGCTTGGCGCAGCTCTGTGCCTGTCCAACATGTTGGTAGTAAATGGTGTCTATGCCCAGTCTTGGCCAACTAAGCCAATTAAGTTTATTGTTCCTTACCCACCGGGTGGAGGTACTGATGTTATTGCTCGGATAGTACAAGAGCCTCTCGCCAAGGAATTGGGTCAGCAAGTCATTATTGATAATCGCGGAGGTGCTGGTGGGTCAATTGGATCTGCTCTAGCAGCCCAGTCCCCCTCTGATGGATATACAGTGCTATTTACGCTCTCATCTCACACCATTAATCCTTCTTTTTATCCCCGACTGCCATTTGATACAGAGAAAGATTTCTCTCCAGTTGTGACCATTGCATCTTTGCCTCAAATCTTGGTTGCCAATCCCAATTTTCCCGCCAAGAATGTTAAAGAAGTGATTGAGATGGCAAAAGCAAAACCAGGCTCTATCTCTTATGCCTCTGTTGGTAATGGGTCTCCAGGTCATCTCGCTGGTGCGATGATGGCAACAGATGCAGGTGTTGATATGGTTCATATCCCCTATCGTGGCGGTGGCCCAGCTGTTACGGATGTCATGGCAGGTCAGGTTCCATTGTTATGGGTTTCTATTCCCGCAGCTGCCCAGTTTGTAAAGAGCGGTAAATTAAAAGCGCTAGCTGTTTCAACACTGAAGCGCTCTGCCGTATTTCCGGACGTTCCAACCATGGCAGAATCAGGATTTAAAGATTTTGAGGTGGACTCTTGGTATGCCATGTTTGTTCCTGCCAATACACCAAAGCCAATTATTGATCGTTTAAATCAGGCTGCCATTAAGGTGCTTGCACAGCCTGAAGTAAAGGAAAAATTACTCAGTCAAGGTGCAGAGGCAGTGGGTGACTCATCACAGCAATTGGGTGCTACTGTGAAAAAAGAGATCGCCAAATGGAAGCAAGTGGTAAAGGCAGCCAATATTAAGGTTGACTAAGCGCATTAAGTTCATTTTTAAACATTTAGTAAAGAATATATGTCAGAAGTAGAAAACATCATCAAGCGTGCTCGTATTGCGCAAAAAAGTTTTGAGTTGTACACACAGGAACAGGTTGATTTAGTAGTCTCCTCAGTTGCATGGGCTATTTTGGAGCCAAGCA
>NZ_NCJB01000464.1:0-1468 GCF_002282275.1 Polynucleobacter sp. 39-46-10
AATTTTTCTGTTGGCTGACTCTCAATCATCATCGTTGCTAACATGCCGGGTTTAATCAAGCCATCTTTATTGGGAACCTCCATCCGCACTACTACTGTACGAGTTTGGGTGTTGACAACGGAATCGACGTGAGCAACAACACCCTCAATCTCTGCATTACGCAAAGCTGGAATGATCAATCTAATCTTCTGACCCTTGTGAATTAAATAAGAGTTACTTTCTGGGATTTCAGAGACTGCCCATAAGGTATTTAAATCAGCCACTGTAAATAAAGCATCAGCAGGCTGTACCACCTGACCCTTATTGATTTTTCTCTCTACAATTTCACCGGGAATGCTGGCAATAACGTTATTTGTGGACTCAATCACACCAGACTTTGCCAAGCGATCGATACTAGGCTGATCCATACCTTGAACACGCAATTGATCATTTGCTGCACGATATTCAGCCTTGGCGCTACTTGCCTCAGCCTCTCGCTTTTGCAACTCAGCCAAAGCGATCACATCTTCTTTATATAAAATCCTAGCTCGATTAGCTGCCTGATCAGCCAATTGACTTGCGCTCTTTGCTTTCAGAAAAGATAGTTGGGATTGCGTTAATTCAGTAGAGGTGATTTTGGCCAAAATATCGCCCTGCTTCACCTTTTGACCTGGAATAGCTAGTATCTCCGATACTCGGCCTGTCACATTCGCACCGATACGGGATAAAAACATCTCATTAAAATCCACTCGACCAGAAGCGCGTAACTCTTCAACAAACGAACCGGTGTAAACCTCTCCCTCAGTAATCATATTATGTAGATCTTCATTCACAATCACTACATTGGGATCTTGAACAGACTTGACGGTCGGACTGCGATCAAACACATTGAAGTAATTTAGGATAATCAGAAATAGACAAAACCAAGGAAAGTAATAGAGGCCTTTTTGCGTCCAGGGAGGGGCTTTATCGTACCGCTGAGCCACACGAGGCAAGTGAGTACTAAACCACTCATGGGTTAATAGATATAAATCATTTTGGGCTTTAATGACAACAGCAAGCCATTCCTTTGCATAGACTTTTGCAATTGCCATATAGCGGGAGTAGAACTCCTTTGACTTAGCTATGATTTCCGTGAACTCTTGCTTCATTGCTTTCCACTCTCAATTTTTGCAATCCACTCTGGGGTTGCTCTTAAACGCTGAATCTCGGTAACAACTGAGGCCAAATCAAAGCGGGCCTTGATCAAATCATTACGAGCTACTCTAAATGTTCTTTGTGCATCCAAATACTCGAGCATGCCGCGCTCGCCATAACGGTACGAAACTTCAGCAATCCGACGTGCGCTTGATGCCAACTGAACAACATCTTGATCCAGAATTTTTACCTGGTAACTAGTCATCTGATAGAGCTTATATGCTGTCTCCAACTGCTGTTCGAGACTTTGGCTTTGGGCATTCAGTTGATTCTTAGCCTTAGATGCATTGGC
>NZ_NCJB01000465.1:0-1455 GCF_002282275.1 Polynucleobacter sp. 39-46-10
AGGGACTTGCTTGCGTCTTATCCGTCAAGGTTCCTGAGCCTAAGTTTTCGAGCCAAACAAAAGATAAGTTGGTCTCTAGTGAGGTTCGTGGCCCGGTAGAAGAAATTGTTGCTGAGGCTTTGAGTGCTTATTTGCAAGAGCGCCCTGCTGATGCAAAAATTCTTTGCGGAAAAATTGTAGATGCTGCGCGCGCTCGTGAGGCGGCTCGTAAAGCTCGCGACATGACTCGTCGTAAGGGTGTCCTTGATGGTTTGGGTCTTCCTGGGAAGTTGGCAGATTGCCAAGAGAAAGATCCAACTAAATCTGAACTATTTATTGTCGAGGGAGACTCCGCGGGTGGTTCTGCAAAGCAGGGTCGTGACCGACGCTTTCAGGCGATTCTTCCGCTGAAAGGAAAAATTCTCAACGTTGAGAAGGCTCGATTCGACAAGATGTTGGCTAGCCAAGAGGTGGTTACTTTAATTACCGTTCTTGGAACTGGTATTGGTGTTGAGGAGTACAAGGCTGACAAGTTGCGCTATCACCGCATCATCATCATGACCGACGCGGACGTTGATGGTAGCCACATCCGCACACTCCTACTTACCTTCTTCTATAGACAAATGCCTGAGTTGATTGAGCGTGGCCACATCTATATTGCGCAACCACCCTTGTATAAGGTGAAGTTTGGCAAGAATGAGCAATACATTAAAGATGATGCGGAGTTGAATCAACTGCTGCTAAAGATTGCATTAGAGTCGGCCTCACTTCAAACCCCCACGGGAGAAATTATTGAGGGCGCAGCATTGGGCGAGTTAGCTAAACACTATCAAGTCATTCAATCTGTTGTTGATCGCTTATCTCGCACCATTGACGAAGATGCTTTGCGTGCCATTGCTTCGGGTACTCAACTCAACCTAGATACCGAGAAGTCTGCACATGAATCGGCTGAGCACTTGCGTGGCGCACTTGCTGATTCTTTGAATCCTTTGGCACTGCCCCCAGAGATTATTGTGCAAAAGGAAGAGCGTACCGATCGCTATAAATTACTTCTCTCCCGCCGCATTCATGGCAATTTGAAGTTATCGGCAATCAATTCTGATTTTGTTCATGGTGATGATTACCAAAGCCTGTCAAATGCAGCTGCGGTTTTATCTGGCAAGGTGTTGCCGGGTTCAAAGGTTCGCCGTGGCGACCCAGACAAAAACCAAAAAGAACAAGCGATTCAAGATTTCAGGGCCGCTTTCTCCTGGCTGCTCTCTGAGGCTGAGCGCGTGCTCAGTCGTCAGCGCTACAAAGGTCTTGGTGAGATGAATCCATCCCAGTTGTGGGAAACCACCATGGATGCAGGTTCAAGAACATTACTCCAAGTCAAAATCGAAGATGCGATTGCTGCTGACCAGGTCTTCACAACCCTAATGGGGGATGAGGTTGAGCCACGTCGTGCCTTTATTGAAAAAAACGCCTTGATTGCTC
>NZ_NCJB01000085.1:0-16357 GCF_002282275.1 Polynucleobacter sp. 39-46-10
TAAAGATCCTCATAGACCTGCATATATGGCAACTCAGCAGCAATGGCAATGGCACGAACCACACAGTCACCAGCCCCACCCTTAAAACCAGCAAGCCCTCTACCTCCATCATTTAACTGAAAGCCAAGTGCTTGTCCACGGGTGTCAGAAAGCATAGCAAATGGATTTAAGAAGCTAAACATGTGGTCGCTAGTAACTTAAGAGAGTTTTCGGAAAAGAAAAATGGACTTGCCTTGCGACAAATCCATTTCATCTTGAGGTCAAAGAGCAGAAGAATTAGGCGTGAGCCTTCTTCACTTCCAAGCGCCATGCATGAAGCAAAGGCTCTGTATAACCATTCGGCTGCGCTAGACCTTTAAAAATCAGATCGCTTGCTGCTTTATAGGCATAAGAGTCTTTGAAATTCGGCATCATTGGCTTGTACAAAGCATCACCTGCATTTTGACCGTCAACTACTTTAGCCATGCGTTGCAAAGTCTCGTTCACCTGAGCTTCAGTCACGATACCGTGCAATAACCAGTTAGCAATATGCTGACTAGAAATACGCAAGGTTGCGCGGTCTTCCATCAAGCCAACGTTATGAATATCAGGCACCTTAGAGCAACCAACACCCTGATCAATCCAGCGAACTACATAACCCAAGATACCTTGGCAGTTGTTATCTAACTCTTGCTGAATCTCTTCTTTAGACCAGTTGGCTTTTTCCACTACCGGAATAGTCAACAAATCATTAATCAAGGCTTCAGCTTCAGCAGCAGTATCTAACTGCTCCATCTCTTTTTGTAACTGGGCTACGTTGACCTGATGGTAGTGCAAAGCATGCAATGTTGCGGCCGTTGGTGAAGGAACCCAAGCTGTATTTGCACCCGCCTTTGGATGAACAATTTTTTGCTCAACCATGGCTTTCATCAAATCTGGCATTGCCCACATTCCTTTACCGATTTGAGCGCGACCACGTAAGCCACAATCCAAACCAGCCAGAACATTACGACGCTCATAAGCAGATAACCACTTACTAGTCTTCATATCGCCTTTGCGCATCATTGGACCCGCATGCATTGCTGTATGCATTTCATCGCCAGTGCGATCGAGGAAGCCGGTATTAATAAAGGCAACGCGAGCACCAGCAGCAGCAATCGCCGCCTTGATGTTGGCGCTCATGCGACGCTCTTCATCCATGATGCCTAACTTCACAGTATCCGCAGGCAAACCAAGCAACTTTTCAACGCGACCAAAGAGTTCAGCTGCAAAAGCCACTTCTTCAGGGCTATGCATTTTTGGCTTAACAATGTAGACGGAGCCTTTACGAGTATTACCAATAGCCTGTGTTGCTGGGCGATTAATGTCATACAAGGCAATCAACACAGTAACCACTGCGTCTAAGATACCTTCGTAAATCTCTTTGCCTTCGCCAGTGATGATCGCTGGGTTAGTCATCAAGTGTCCGACGTTGCGAAGGAACAGCAAAGAACGGCCATGCAATGTCACCATACCATCCTTAGCATCAACAGCGCCAATGCCAGCTGTGTATTTGCGATCTGGATTTAATGTACGGGTGAATGTCTTGCCACCCTTGCTAACTTCCTCCACCAAAGTCCCTTTGAGAATGCCTAACCAGTTGTCATAAGCAACAACCTTGTCATCACCATCAACCGCAGCGATCGAATCCTCCAAATCCAAAATAGTAGAAAGCGCAGCTTCGAGCACAACATCATTTACACCAGCAGCATCAGTAGCGCCAATGGTTTTGCTCTTATCGATTTCAATATCGATATGCACACCGTTATTACGCAAGAGTACTGAAGAAGGAGCAGAGGCGTTGCCTTGGTAACCAACAAATTGCTTCTCATCAGCAAGACCAGTTTTGCTGCCATCTTTAAGGCTGACAACCAACTTATTGCCATCCACTGAATAAGCGGTGGCGTCTGCGTGTGAACCTTTGGCCAGCGGTGCAGATTGATCTAAGAATTTGCGAGCAAAGGCAACAACCTTGGCACCACGAATCGGGTTGTATCCACCAGCTTTGGTAGCGCCATCTTCTTCAGAGATAACGTCAGTACCATAGAGAGCGTCATACAAAGAGCCCCAACGTGCGTTGGCCGCATTTAATGCATAACGCGCATTCAGGACCGGGACTACCAACTGGGGGCCGGCTTGGAGAGCCAACTCATCGTCCACATTCTTGGTGGTGCCAACAACTTTTCCAGGCACTTCATCTAAATAGCCAATTTCTTTGAGATGCTTGCGATAGGTAGGCATATCTTTGATTGGGCCAGGATTGGCTTGATGCCATTTATCTAAATCCACCTGCAAACGATCACGCTTAGCAAGTAATGCTTCATTTTTTGGGCTCAAGTCTTTGACGATTTCATCAAAACCCTTCCAAAAGTCTGCGCTTTTAATGCTTGTTCCAGGCAAAACTTTATCTTCAATAAAGCGATAAAGCGGTGTAGCCACTTGTAGGCTATTACATTGTGTACGTGCAGTCATCTCAAAACCTCAAAACAAAAATATAAATTAAATATGCAAAAGTTGAACAAGATTTCTCTTATTAACCCTTGAATGGATGTTGCAGAAGAATCGTTTCATCACGTTCTGGTCCTGTTGAGACCATAGCGATCGGCTTTCCTGCAACTTCTTCGATACGACGCAGGAACTTCTGTGCCTCTATTGGGAGTTTGTCCCATTCATCCTCATAAATTGGTTCACAGCGCGCCACGGCTTCAGCACCGCGCGGCAACACATCAAGTTTTTGACCATCTAAGTTGTAGCCAACACAAAGACGAATCGTCTCAAAGCCATCTAAGACATCTAGCTTGGTAATGCAAAGACCGGATAGGCCATTAATCTGAATGGAGCGCTTCAAGGCAGCAGCATCTAACCAACCAGTGCGGCGCGGGCGACCCGTAACTGAGCCAAACTCCTTGCCAACTTCAGCCAAACGAATGCCCGCTGGATCCTGCTTGGCCGGATTATCAAAGTCATATAGCTCACTTGGGAATGGACCAGCACCAACACGAGTGCAATAGGCTTTTGTAATGCCTAAGATGTATTGCAATGAGTCGGGGCCAACGCCAGATCCAGCAGCTGCATTACCTGCTACGCAATTACTTGAAGTCACATAAGGATAAGTGCCGTGATCGATATCTAGCAAAGTACCTTGTGCACCTTCAAATAATAAATTTTGACCGGCCCGCTCTGCTGCATATAAAGCGCTAGAGACATCAACAACCATAGGCTTGATGCGCTCAGCATAAGACATGGCTTCTTCTAAAGTCTTTTGGAAATCCACTGGCTCTGCACCATAGTAGTTGGTGAGCATAAAGTTGTGATATTCCAAGTTCTCACGCAATTGAGCTGCGAACTTTTCTGGATAGAACAAATCTTGTACACGTAAGGCGCGACGGGCCACCTTGTCTTCGTAGGCTGGCCCAATGCCGCGACCAGTAGTACCGATCTTGGCATCGCCACGTTTTTTCTCACGCGCATGATCAATTGCAACGTGATACGGAAGAATCAATGTTGTAGCTTCAGAAATCTTCAAGCGAGACTGTACATCCAAGCCAGCAGCTTCTAGCTCGCCGATTTCTTTAAACAGCGCTTCTGGAGAAAGTACAACACCATTACCAATATAGCAAATGACATTCTTGTGCATGATTCCTGATGGGATCAATCGCAAGATTGTTTTCTTGTCACCAATAATTAAGGTGTGGCCAGCATTATGTCCACCTTGAAAACGTACAACCGCTTGAGCATGGTCAGTTAACCAATCGACTACTTTGCCCTTGCCCTCGTCACCCCACTGGGTGCCAATGACTACGACGTTACGACCATGATCTTGTTGCTTTGAAGACATAATGAAATCCAAAAGGTAATTACAGAATTAGTACGTTATTAATAAAGCGAGTTATTTCTTTTTTACTTCCCATAAGCTGCCCTGCTTTACTAGCTCACGATCACAAATATATTCAGCGGTTTCTACAGCATCACCACTCATCGCCTGAATCACTACTTCACCAGCACCGCGCAACTCAGCGATCTTGCTAGCTAAGACTACATCCACAGCCCAAGGGGCTACGATGGCAGACTTTCTTTGCGCTACTGGGGCAAGATTAGCCAGAGTCAATAAATCCATTGAAAAGCCAGTAGCGGGACGAGGACGTCCAAACGCATGGCCAACATGGTCATATCTACCGCCACGAGCAATCGGCTGAGGCAACTTATCAACATAAGCTGCAAACATCACGCCACTGTGATATTGGTAACCGCGTAAATCCGCCAGATCAATACTGAGCTCAACATCGCCGGATAATGCAGCAGTTGCTGCAGCCAGCATTTCTAATTGAGCTATAGCTTCATCAATCAACTGATGTTTTGGTAAGGACTTTTTAGCACTGGCCAGTACCTGAGCACAAGGACCGTTTAATTCAGTAAGCGCCATCAATGCTTCTGCAGATTTGGCTGGCAAGCATTCAGCCCAAATCGCTAAGCGAGGTCTGTCCTTACTTTGCAGCAAGCTGTAGAGCGCCTCGATATCACCCTTCTTTAGATTATGCCCATCCAGAATTCCCTCTAGCACTCCTGCATGTGAGAGGTCCAGGTAAACCTTGTTCAGGCCAGCCACATTCAAGGTCTGCAATAGTAATGAGACTGCTTCAAAATCTGCTTCCCAAGTGGCGCATCCATAAATCTCTGCGCCAAGTTGCAATTCCTCACGAGCAGAACTACCCACTGGAGCGCGAGCATGAGCAACAGAACCTGCATAGCAAAGACGAGTTACGCCTTGACGATTGAGTAAATGCGCATCAATCCGAGCAACTTGCGGCGTCATGTCAGCACGTAGGCCTAATGTACGGCCAGATAATTGATCGACCAATTTAAATGTTTGTAAATTGAGATCAGAACCAGTGCCTGTCAGCAAAGAGTCTAAGAACTCCAAGATCGGAGGGGCAACTAGTTCATAACCATAAGATTGGTACAAATCCAGAATGGCACGACGCAGAGTCTCTACCTTACGAGCCTCGGCCGGCAAAACATCAGCAATATCTTCAGGAAGTAACCAACGATTCATGATCTGAAATATTCACTTTTAATTTTTTTTGTGTAAGAACTTAAAGAACTCGCCATTTGGTTCAACCACCATGACATCCCTCTTATCTTTGAAGGAGCTACGGTAAGCCTGAAGACTTTGGTAGAACTGTGCGAACTGTGGATCACGTCCAAAAGCATCGGCATATAAAGCGGTAGCTCTTGCATCGCCAGAACCTTTAATCTTCTGCGCTTCACGATAGGCTTCGGCCAAGATTGTGTCACGCTGACGCTCTGCATTTGCCCGAATCTTGTCGGATTCAGCAGCACCAGTGGAACGCAATTCATTGGCGACACGTTTACGTTCTGCCTCCATGCGCCTATAAACGGAATCGCTAATCTCAGCCAGGAGGTCTACACGCTTGAGTCGAACGTCAACAATCTCAACGCCAATATCAGATGCATCATCGGCTACTTTTTTACGAATACCCTGCATCACTTGCTCGCGTTGATCTGAGATGATCTCCCTAACAGTGCGTTTAGTGAACTCTTCGTTCAATGCGGAGCGTACTAACTGTGTGAGGCGATCTTGCGCTAAACGCTCATCACCCTTAAAGCTCACGAAGAACTTACGGGGATTAACAATGCGCCACTTAACATAAGAATCCACCAGGAGATTTTTCTTCTCTGAGGTAATAAAGCGCTCTGCTTCAGGGGTATCGATTGTCAAAATGCGACGATCAAAAAAACGGACGTTTTCAAAAGGCGCTGGTAGCTTCACTTGCAAACCAGGTTGTTCAATCACACGCACAATTTGCCCGAATGAAAACACCACAGCAAAGTTACGCTGATCTACAACAAAAATACTAGACGCCAGAATATAGCCCAGAGCAATCAAGCCACCAATAGCGGCCAAGAGACGATTTGCATTCATTATCTTGAATCCCCTCTATCGCGGCTTCTGAGGCCCTCTCGTTTTTCGGAAGCGCCAGCACTAGAAGTATTGCTAGTACTTGGGCTAGTTGCATTGTTACTGAATGGGGCTGCTGGATTACCTGTTGTACCACCCACAGTTACGGAGCCAGTAGGCGTGGAGGCGGGAGCTTGACCAGTGGCAACTTGAGTGCTTTCTGCACTCACCTGCGCAATGATCTTATCGAGAGGTAAATAGAGCATGCTATTGCTCTTGGTGGTATCGACCAATACTTTGGACACATTGTTGTACATCTCACGCATGCTATCAATGTACATACGATCACGCGTTACACCAGGTGCTTTTGCATACTCAGTTAAGACTTGCTTGAAGCGATTCGCATCACCCTCAGCCGTTGCAACCACTCTAGCCTTGTAACCTTCCGCTTCCTGAATGAGTCGATCGGCCGTACCTTTGGCGCGCGGAATGATGTCATTAGCATAGGCCTGACCTTCACTCTTCAAGCGCTCTTGGTCTTGACCTGCTTTTACAGCATCATCAAATGCGGCTTGCACTTGCTCTGGGGGTTGAACGTTTTGAACAGTCACGCTGGTGACATAGATGCCGGTTTTATAGCTATCTAGAATTTTCTGGATCGAGGCTGCCAAATCAATTGCAATCTTTTCACGGCCTTCGTAGAGGACGGTATCCATCTTGCTACGCGCCACAATTTCGCGCACTGCAGTTTCTGCAGCTTGCACCACAGTCATATCGGGATCGCGATTGTTAAATAAATAATCTGTTGGATCTTTTAAGCGGTACTGAACAGCAAAGCGCACATCAATGATGTTTTCATCTTCAGTCAACATTGAAGTATCTTTTTGATTAGTTGCTTTAATCAAAATGGAACGGCCCACCTCGACAGAGCGCACCCCTGAAACATTGACAGTTTGCTCGGCCTGAACTGGCCAAGGCATGCGCCAGTTAATGCCAGGGCCAGCCGTGTATGCATATTTACCAAAGGTGGTAACCACGCCTGACTGCCCCTCTTGAATAATGTAGAAACCACTAAGAATCCAAATTAATGCAACACCACCAGCAGCCAACATCACGCTAGCTTTAGAACCAAAGGGGTTGGTGAAGTTGAAATTGGGTGCGCTCATGCCGCCGCCACCGTTACCACCGCCATTGCCGCGCTGAGACGGCGGAGGAATGTCAGTGCTATTCGGTTTGTTAGCAGGCTTGCTTGAGCTTGCGCCGGGTTTTTTCTTGCCACCAAAAATACCGCTGAGGCGATCATTGAAATCACGCCACAACTCATCTAAATCCGGCGGGCCATCAGGCTTAGCAGGTTGATTGTTTGGTCTTGGGGTGTTTGGCTGAACCTCTACAGGTTTTTCAGCATCTGGGTTACCAGGTTCAGCTTGAGGGGATTGCTCACTACCCTGCCCACTTTTAGCATCTTTAGATCCGCTACCTGGGTGACTGTTGCCCCAGCCCGGATCATTGACCGAGAACAGCTCGAGAAATTTACGCATCGTTTGGTGAATATTTTCGGTTGGAAATCGGGTTAAATTCAGAAGTCTCTGGTCGTTCGGGTAAAGGAGCTAAAAACTCATCTGGGTCCATTTGGACCTTGGCACGATTCTGCTCGACCCTTATTCTATCAGTCATTTGAGAGCATTCGGCGAGTGCTGAACGCAATAAATCAAGGCCTAGGCCCGTCTTGGCGGAAAGGAAAATCTGGCTCGGAATTCCCTCGGAATCACGGACCAGGACAGCCCCTTCGGTAAAGGTCTGAGGCATCTGGTCAATCTTGTTCATGACCTCGATGCGGGGGATGTCGTCAGCTCCAATTTCACGCAAAACCGCCTCTACTTCAGCCTTTTGTTCCCTAGCTACTGGGCTGCAAGCGTCAATCACATGCAAAATCAGGTCAGCATGGATGGTTTCATCCAAAGTAGCCCTAAATGCCTCTACCAGCTGATGGGGTAATTCGCGGATAAATCCAACCGTATCGGAGACGACAATTGAGCCTACGCCATCCAAATGCACCTTGCGGGAGGTGGTATCTAGGGTTGCAAAGAGCTGATCAGCAGCATATGTCCCTGCTTTTGTAAGGGCATTGAACAATGTGGATTTACCGGCATTGGTATAGCCAACCAAAGAGACCGAAAAGACATCCTTACGATTACGGGCCCTTCTTTGGGTTCTTTGTTGGCGCTGGAGCTTCTCCAACTCTGTTTCTAGACGCTTTGCCTTAGTAGCCAGCATCCGTCGATCTAGCTCCATCTGAGTTTCACCAGGACCACCTCGAACCCCAATACCACCACGTTGACGCTCTAAGTGACTCCAGGCGCGCACTAATCTAGACATACGATAACGTACTTGGGCTAGCTCAACCTGGGTTTTACCAATATGGCTTTGCGCTCTTTGACTAAAGATATCCAAAATCAGGCCCGTACGGTCCATGACATGAAAGCCGATATGGCGCTCTAGATTGCGCTGCTGTGTTGGGGATAGTGGATGGTTGAAGATCACCAATTCGGCGCCTTGCTCTTCCATCACTTTTTTAACTTCATTCGCCTTACCTGAGCCAATGAATAAAGCAGGATCGGTTTTACCCTTACGGGCAATCACACTCGCTATTGGTATAGAGCCGGCACTGTCAGCTAGAAGGCTGAGTTCTGCCATGCTGTCCGCAAAATCCTCGCGACCTGTATCAACCCCAACCAGAACGGCACGTGCCGCATCTACACCTGTTTTATACAGAGCTAACTTCTTCCGTGCGGAACTCCACTGCACGAGCAGGGACGATTGTGGAAATGGCGTGTTTGTAAACCATCTGTGTCACGGTATTGCGCAATAGGACTACATATTGATCGAATGATTCAATATTGCCTTGCAGCTTGATACCGTTAACAAGATAGATGGATACAGGGACATGCTCTTTGCGCAAGGCATTGAGGAAAGGATCCTGTAGTAATTGGACTTTGCTGTTATTCATACTGCTCCTTATTGATTTTTATACGCTGCTTCTATTTTGGGAGTCTTGCTTTTTTTATTCAATAATCTACTACCAAGAACCACTGTGAAATGCTAACTACAACTGTCTACCTCAAACATAAGGGGTCTGAAGTCAGAAAATCAAGCCCCTTATTTAAAAAATATCTAAAACTGTACGCGTTTTTACTTCTTTTTGCCTTTATCCGCATCAACGTACGGGTTTTTGGCAGTATTCATCTGGATTCGCAATGGGGTGCCGCGTAACTTGAAGACATCTCTAAAGCGACCTTCTAGGTAGCGCTTATAGCTATCCGTTACGCCACTTAATGAAGTTCCATGAATCACCACAATTGGAGGATTCATACCACCTTGGTGGGCATAGCGTAATTTTGGACGACCCATACCGACACGCTTAGGCTGCTGATGCTCAATCGCCTCTTGCAAAATACGGGTGAGTTTTGGTGTTGGTAATTTAGCCATGGCTGCCGCGTAGGCCAAATCAACATCCTTAAATAACTCTTTAAGACCGGTGCCTTTTTTAGCGGAGATCGGATGCACGTTTGCAAAATCAAGGAAGCGCAGCTTTTGCGCAATCTCTAAACGTGCACGCTCTTTCACGTAGACATCCAAACCATCCCACTTGTTCACAGCCACTACTAATGCACGCCCTGCTTCAACAATAAATCCAGCAATATGTGCATCTTGCTCTGAGATATCTTGTTGCGCATCGAGCATCAAAATAACCACATTGCAATCGGCAATGGCTTGCAAAGTTTTAACAACTGAGAACTTCTCAATCGCTTCAAATACTTTTCCACGGCGGCGAAGCCCTGCGGTATCTACCAAGATGTATGGTTTACCGTTACGTTCAAAGGGAACTTCGATTGCATCACGTGTTGTACCTGGCATGTCAAATGCAATCACGCGCTCTTCACCGATCAGCTTATTGATCAAGGTCGATTTACCAACGTTAGGACGACCTACTACCGCAATCTTCATTGGGCGATTGGGATCATTTTCTAATTCTTCTGGTTCTGGCTCTGGAATACCTAAAGAATCTAAAGCATCATCGATCAAACCACGCACACCATCACCATGTGCCGATGAAATCGGGAAGGGCTCACCAAGACCTAACTCATGAAAGTCCGCAGTAACCACGCCAGCTTGCATACCTTCAGTCTTATTTACCGCCAGAATGACTGGTCTACCCGTCTTGCGCAAGAAATCTGCAATCACGCGATCTTGAGGCGCCATACCCAAGCGGCCATCCACTAAGAAAATAACAATGTCAGACTCAGCAACTGCCTGCTTAGTTTGCTTGGCCATCTCGGCAACAATGCCGGTCTTGGCTACCGGCTCAAAACCACCCGTGTCTACGCAAATAAACGCGCGCTCGCCAATGCGACCTTTGCCATAGTGACGGTCTCGGGTTAAGCCCGAAAAGTCCGCAACCAAAGCATCACGTGAACGCGTTAAGCGGTTAAAGAGTGTCGATTTACCAACGTTAGGACGGCCGACAATAGTAATTACTGGATTCATTTTGGACTGTACGCCGCTAGTTTTCCACCTTGAGACTGAATCAAGATGAGGCCGTTCACCGCAATGGGTGCGGCTGTGATTGGACTACTGTCATGACGAATGCGTGACAGCATTTCACCATTCGCTTGTGAGAGTGCATGCACGTAACCTTGCGCATCACCCAAGAGTAATACCTTGCCAACTGCCATCGGCTCACCTACATCTCTAAATGTCAGCTGGGTATTTTCCCAAACTTGTGAACCATCCTTCACCGCAAAAGCAGTGACGTAAGACTTTTCATTGGATGAGAAAACCAGCTCAGGACTTTGCGCTGTGCCGGTGTAACTTGAGTAATCTTTAAACCACAATAAATTACCTGTACGCGCTTGACCGCAACCTACGCGACCCTGATAAGAAACGGCGCAAATAATTTCACCATCCATACTTGGCTTCGCAGTGACATCATTGAGGCGCTCAATCTCAGAGAAACCTTTTGGAAATGAAACCGGAGTCTCCCAGACTAGCCCACCATTTGCAATGGCAATCATGCCAAAACGACCACCAGCAAAGCCTGTGACGATCACTTCATTGCCAATCGCGAGCATGCCATAGCCAACGCGTAATGACAAGGCAGATTGTTGACGCTGGTAAGTCCACTTACGAACACCCGTCTGTGCGTCAAGACCAACAAAGCGGCTATCCAATGTACGAATAATCACTACACCGCCGGCTACTACTGGCTCTGATAACACTTCACTACCAACACTCACATTCCAAATGGGTTTGCCAGTGTCGTCATAAGCGTAAACGGTGCCTTTAGTTGTTACGACCGCAGTTGTGCGACCATCAGATCCAGGTCCAATGGATAAGCGATCCGGCACGGAGACTTCCCACACCTTATTTCCAGTCATCAAATCAATCTTGGTGAGATTGCCGCGATGAGATGCTGCATACACCGAATCACCCACTACCGCAGGATGAAAGTTAAACGACTCTGATGAACCAACGCTAGTTGACCATACTGGCGCTAATTCAAACTGATTATTAACTTGCACGAGCTCAGCTGGCTTGCGTACACGTGAGCCACCAGAGCAGGCTACCAAGGCAAATACTACAGAGCCCAATACAAGGGCTGTGCTTGCTAGTTTTGCTACACGTTTGCAATCCATCATCACTGAGCTACTCCTCCGACGGCATCTAATTTAACCTTCAAGAGACGACGTGCCTCTTCAGGGAATTCTTTTGCATCATTTAACTGCTTCCAAGCAGCCTCATAACTCTTGCGTGCATCAGCCGTATTCTTTTGAGCCAAATACCAGTCACCACGACGCTCTAGCCACAAAGCCTCAAAACCTGCGACTGGCCTGTCTTTCAGAATTGCATCGGCCTCAGCCAAATCCTTTTCAGAACCCTGTTCGATTAATTGTGCTGCCAAGCGTAATTTGGCTAAAGCTAAATATCCCTGATCAGATGCATTCTTGGCGGCCCAGCGCAAATAACCCATCGCCTTTGCAGAGTCGCCTGCATCAGAAGCAATCTTTGCAGCCACTAGACTCGACATCGCTGCATAAGGGGTGCCAGAAAATTGCTTTTGTAAATCATCTGCAGCACGCAAGGTTTGATCTTTATCACCCTTACCAATAGCAGTAACCATCGTCTCATAGAGTTGTGATGCTGCAGCAGCTTGGCTAGTACGCCACCATTGATATCCACTATAAGCTGCATAGGCAAATAAAGCCGCTGTCACTACACCAGTAATGAGGTTGCGATACTTTTGCCAAAATGCTTTAAGTTGATCTAATTGTTCTTGTTCTTCTAGGTCTAAAGGCATGTCAATCCAAGCTAATAAATACAGTATTAATAATTGTCTTAATTCTATTCGGTGGCGCCAACTATGGCATCAATTACCGCTTCCACGACGCCGTCAAGGTCTACCGCCTTCTGAACGCCAGTACTACGTAAATCCTTGAGTTGAGCCTCATTTTTAGCCAGCTCATCTGGCCCAATAATGACAGCATAGGCTGCCCCACTCGCATCTGCCTTCTTCATTTGTGACTTAAAGCTGGCAGCCTGACCATCTTGAGGGCAAAACAGGATGACATCGATGCCAGCATTCCGCAGGCGCTCAGCAATAATCATGGCAGCAGTCAAAGTCTCGCCACCCTGGTGAATGACAAAAGCATCGCATTGAGCCTGAGGTTCTGGCAAGGAACCAGAAACTTTCATTAATTCTAGGACGCGCTCCATGCCCATGGCCCAACCGCAAGCTGGAGCAGCTTTACCACCCATGCGCTCAATCAAAGGGTCATAACGACCACCACCAGCAATCGTGCCCTGAGCACCTAACTCTTCGGTAATCCACTCAAAAACAGTCAGGTTGTAGTAATCGAGGCCACGTACCAAGCGAGGGTTGATCTTGCAAGGAATGTTATTTGCCTTGAGTAATGCCTGAACTGCGTCGAAATGCTTGAGTGACTCTTCACCCAAGAAATCCAATAGCTTCGGTGCGCCTTCAATCAAATCCTGCATTGCTGGATTTTTAGTATCCAAGATACGCAATGGATTACTTAGCAAACGACGCTGCGAATCTTCATCTAACTGCTCTTTGTGTTTCTCAAAGTACGTTACTAAAGCAGCGCGATGTTCTGCACGCTCAGGAGCCTGTCCTAAAGAATTAATCTCTAGTCGTACACCCTTCAAGCCGAGTTCATCCCATAGGCGTTGGCCCATCAAAATGATTTCAGCATCAATATCCGGACCAGCAAAGCCCATCGCCTCAATACCAAATTGATGGAACTGGCGATAGCGACCACGTTGTGGACGCTCATGACGGAACATTGGACCTGTGTACCAAAGACGCTTTGGTCCTTCATACAGAAGATTGTTCTCAACTACAGAGCGAACTACAGCGGCAGTACCTTCTGGACGTAATGTGAGTTGCTCACCATTGAGGCGATCCTCAAAGGAATACATTTCCTTTTCAACGATATCTGTTACCTCACCAATGCCACGTTGGAATACGGCAGTCGCTTCAACAATTGGGGTACGCAAAAACTCGTAGCCATAGGCGCGAGTGAGATCACGCAAAACATGCTCTAAATGTGTCCACTGTGCAGCATCTGCTGGCAATAAATCATTCATGCCGCGAACGCCATTAATTTTTTGGATCTTTTGTGTTTTAGCTTGATCGGTCATGATGTACGTTGATATTTCGTAGTTATTCTTATTGTGTACTTAAACTTAATTTATTTCGGCGCGTAATTCAGATTCACATACTCATCCACAATGACCTGAAACTCTTGGGCAATATTCTCGCCACGCAAAGTCTTCACCTTGACACCGTCCACGAACACAGGTGCCGCTGGAGTCTCTCCAGTGCCAGGTAACGAGATGCCAATATTGGCGTGCTTACTTTCACCTGGGCCATTGACGATACAACCCATAACCGCAACATTCATTGCCTCAACACCCGGATGGGTTTTTTTCCAGACCGGCATTTGTTGACGTAGGTAGGACTGAATATTCGCAGCCAATTCTTGGAAGGTGGTGCTGGTTGTTCTACCGCAACCAGGGCAAGCAATCACCATGGGCGTGAAATTACGCAATCCCATGGTTTGCAAAATCTCTTGCGCCACAATAATTTCATTCTCGCGTGGGGCGCCTGGATCAGGAGTTAGCGAGACCCGAATGGTGTCACCAATACCCTCTTGCAACAGGATACCCATTGCAGCTGTTGAGGACACAATACCCTTACTGCCCATGCCCGCTTCCGTTAGACCCAAATGCAATGGGTAATCCGATCTTCTAGAGAGATCGCGGTACACCGCTACTAAATCTTGCACATTACTCACCTTGCAAGACAACAAAATTTGATTGGGGTTCATGCCGAACTCGACTGCTTTTTCTGCGGACTGTAATGCGGACTGAATCAATGCCTCAATCATCACCTCTTGTGCAGTCTTTGGAATTGGCAGCGCCGCATTCGCATCCATAATGCTTGCCAACAAGTCTTGGTCCAAGCTACCCCAGTTCACACCAATCCGAATCGGCTTGTCATATTTACAAGCGGCTTCGATCATTTGTGCAAATTGCGGATCGCGTTTAGCGCCCTTACCTACGTTACCTGGATTAATGCGATATTTAGATAAGGCTTTGGCGCACTCTGGATAGTCATTTAATAAAGTATGGCCGTTGTAATGGAAGTCGCCAATCAATGGCACCAAAACATCCATCTTGTCCAGTAGCTCACGAATATAAGGTACTGCTTCTGCAGCAGCTGGTGTGTCTACCGTAATGCGAACCATCTCTGAGCCAGCACGGGCCAACTCTTTAACCTGAATAGCAGTAGCAACTGCATCTGCAGTATCGGTGTTGGTCATAGACTGAACGCGCACTGGTGCGTCGCCACCCACTGTAATGATGTTCGTTTTCCAGGCAACCATTGCCTGACGTGTCGCTCTCTTAGGCGACGGGCCTAAAGGCAGCTTTGGGAGATTGCTAGATGAGTTACTCATGGGACTTGTTTTGTGAAATCAGTCGTCTAATCTTTTGAGCCATTGCACTGCGTGCTCAGGCTGATACTCAGGCTCAACTTCTTCATCTAGACTTTCAACATCATCAGCTTGATCGAGATTGATCTGCTTGTCATGCACGGCACGCTCGCGCACTCGGGTGCGATCAACTACATCACCTGCTAATTGGCCGCAGGCTGCAGCGATATCATCGCCACGAGTTTTACGAACTGTTGCCACCATGCCAGCATCTAACAATATGCTGGCGAAGGCATGAACGCGTTGGGCTGATGAGCGCTTTAATCCAGACTCTGGGAATGGATTAAATGGAATGAGGTTGATCTTGCACTTGATGTTCGCTAACAAGCGCACCAACTCTTTTGCCTGAATGTCAGAGTCATTGACACCATCGAGCATGCAGTATTCAAAGGTTAAGAAATCCCTTGGGGCAAAAGGTAAATACCGTTCGCACGCGGCAAGCAATTCTCTTAAAGGATACTTTTGATTCAGAGGAACGAGTTGATCACGTAGCTTGTCATTCGGTGCATGCAATGACACCGCTAAAGCTACCGGGCAATCTTGTGCCAAACGATCAATCATCGGTACGACGCCTGAGGTAGAGACGGTTACACGACGACGTGATAAACCATACGCTCTATCATCGAGCATTAAACGCAAAGCAGTCACGACGTTGTCATAGTTGAGCAAGGGCTCACCCATACCCATCAAGACCACATTGGAGATCACGCGACCTGTGTGTTCCCAGCCCGGCGTTGGGTATTTCTCAATACGGCGAACTGCATTCGGATCAGTGCGGAGCAAATGCTCTGCAAACCAGAGTTGGCCAATGATTTCACCGGCGGTGAGATTGCGGGAGAAGCCTTGATGTCCTGTAGAACAAAAACGGCAATTGACCGCACAACCAGCCTGAGAGGAGATGCACAAGGTGCCACGGTCATCTTCAGGAATAAATACTGACTCCACAGCATTGCCAGCTCCAACATCCAGTAACCACTTACGGGTACCGTCTGCTGCATGCTCATCTTTAATCACTGGGAGAGAGAGAACTTCTGCTTTATCGAGCAGCGTTGCTCTAAAGCTTTTTGCCAGATCACTCATGTCGTTGATGTCAGAAACACCACGTTGGTGTATCCACTGCATGAGTTGCTTCGCCCGAAAGGGCTTTTCATTCAACCCCGCGACATACGCTGCCATTTGGTCAGCGTCAAAATCTAAGAGATTTACGCGCGGGGAGGTCAATGCGCCTACTTGTGTATTAAATAGGTTGTTCGTTAGCAATCGTGAATTAACGATTGAAAACGTTCATGCCAGCGAAGAAGAATGCAACTTCGACAGCAGCAGTTTCAGGAGCATCAGAGCC
>NZ_NCJB01000086.1:0-9652 GCF_002282275.1 Polynucleobacter sp. 39-46-10
AAACTAAAGGGATTGAGCCCGGTAAATTACCGAACTCAATCCCTCGTGCTAACCTAATTAAACTGTCCAACTTTTGGGGGTCAGTTCAGTAGGTGGCTTCTCATTTACAACTCGTAACTACTATTTACTTAGCGCGGCTTTTTGTTGCCTTTGGAGTCTGACCAAACTGACCTTGTGCCGTCTTCATTGCTGTTTCAACACTTTTCTCAAAATTTGCAAAAGCGTCTTGAGTGGTAGAGCGCACTTGATCAAAGTTTTGCATTGCTGTGTTGAATGCAGATGTAAAGGCGCTTACATAAGCCTCAGAGCCAGCAGGCGCTTTTGAAGTCGCTGCTGCTACAAAGCTCTTCAAATCATCTTGTGATTGGTCAATAGCCGCCTCTACTGCTTCCACTAACTCTTGGTTGCCACGACGCAGCACTGCAGCAACTTTTTTCTGATAAGCGGCAACTTCTGCAACAGCCTCTTGAACTTCTGGGCTTTGCAAAAGATCTAATGCGGCTTTGGCATCTTTACCTTTTAATAACTCAGCAGCTTTTGCTTGCGCATTTGCTACAGCTTGTTGTGCTGCTTGGTAATTGATTTCTGCTAGCTCTTGAGCATTCTCAAGGGCGGTTTGACCTAGAGCGCGAGCGCTTTCTACAGATTTAGCTTGATTTCCTGCGAATTGATTATTGAACATGGCATTTCCTTTAAAGGGTTATTTGTTGCACTGCACCATATTAATCACTTATTTGAGGCTTAGCAAGGAAATATTGCTGCAAAGCAACATATAATCTCGTCAGCTGAAGTAGTCTCTTATAAAAAAACAGCATCAATCCTCAATTAGGCGGCACTTTTCTTTACCAGGTTTACAAATATTCGTTATGTGCCGTAGATTTATTGTCATTTTGCTTCTCTGCATGCCGTTGGCGGCACTCCATGCTGAAAGCGTCTCAAACTGGTTCCAAACCGCAACGGGCCACCTTGAGTCTATTTGGGATAAAGGTGGAAATGAACTTTATATCCCCCTCTACACCTATCACATGCCCTATGCGTACTCTCAGGACAAGATTAATGAGTACACCGAATATCCCATGGGAATTGGGTTTGGAAGAGGCTTAATAAATGAGAGTGGCAATTGGGAAGGTATTTATGGAATGACCTTCAAGGACTCTCATGGCATTTACCAGTACATGGTGGGCTATGGATGGATACCAATATGGAACATTGGCAATAGTCCTGACTGGAAGTATGGCGTTGGAGCAACTGCTTTCATCATGTCACGACAAGACATCATGAACTACATCCCCTTCCCTGGGGTGCTCCCGATTGCTTCAATCAGCTATAAAGATCTCAGCATTCAAACTGCCTACGTGCCTGGCGGACAAAACGCTGGGAACGTACTGTTCACCTGGGCCAAATACAATTTGCCTTAATTAAAATCAGACGGGATTATTTTTCAAATAATCGATGACCCAAGCCGGATCACTGTCGCTTGGAAAAATTGGGTAGTGCACAGCCTCAATCACACCATCATTCGCCACCAAGGTAATACGCTTTAACAGAGTCATTCCGGCCGCAACAAAAGTCGGCAACTGCAGAGCTTGCTGAAATTGATAGTCCACATCACTGAGCACAGCAAATGGTAAATGGAGGCGATCAGCCATCTCTTGCTGGTATTCGGTATGTTGCACACTCAATCCCACAACGTCTGCACCTAAAGAGCGAAGCTCCTGATAGTGATCTCTGAACGAGCAGCTTTGTGGTGTACATCCCCTTGCTCCCGGCATCTGATCCCACCCATCAGGCAAAGCTACATTCGGCTGCCCCGTCATTGGGTAGCAGTAAATCACTAAGCGGCCCTTAAGCTCACCGAGATTAAATCGCTTACCGGTAGTTGTGTTTAAAGAAATGGTGGGTAAACACATGCCCACCAGGTGCTTGGCTGCCCCATCATCCTGAGGAATAGGTAGATCGCTAGGCAATTGATTGAGATTTGTCATAGAGTTAATCTTAGCCTAAAAGCTGGCCTACCTGCACGTCTTTGCCACGACCGACTTCTTGAGTGATGCCATCTCAGCCATGGACTCAAACTGTCGACGCACAATATTTTTAATGAAGAACTCAATCACCACTGATGGCACCAAAGAGCTTGGCTCAACCTGTGCATCATATTTAAAGATAGTGGAATCCTTCTCAGACAATAGCCGCCAACTTCCCTTGTAATATTTTGTATCTCCACTGAGCTGCTCAAAGAGCAAGGTCCTATTAGGGACCTCAACGTACTCAAGCTCGGATCGCATCTCAAATGGGATAAATAAAATCCTTTCTTCGAGTAAGCGGGCCACTCTTACTTTATTGCCCGATCTGGAGAGTACTTTTGAATCAACTATTCCAGGTAAATTTTTGATGCCTTCATAGTCAGTAATAAATGAAAAGGCTTCGCATACAGTAATGGGCACCTCATAGCTTGCGATCACCTGAAAGCGATCGCCCGATCTAGTGACCCCGACCTTTAAGTCATAGGGATTAGATGACTCTTGCGCAAGGGCAATACCAAATGATGCAATAAGAAGAAAGTAGATTAGCCGCTTCATGCCAATAGTGTAGATAGATGCCATTAGGTAGACTACCTTCGCATTCCGCAAGTTGCTCGCTTAAGGCCTATAGCGAGAGAGTGCTCACAGCAATTATTCTGCTGCTGTACGCATTAACCTAAGGAGCTCAACATCATGCTCCGGCAAGCCATCCAATACTCCAGTGAGATTTGGCATCTTTGTAAGAATTTCTTTTGCTAAGAAAAAGCGCATTGACCAAGTGGGAAAGCTTCTTTCTGCAATATCCTCCATCTTCAAGAGGCGCACCTGTTGATGTCGCGGATCTCCTTGAATTTTCTCCTATATTTTCAGGGCTTCACTTCGAAACACCTCTAATATTTGGCCAAAATGTTGGTTTTCGTTCACATCTATTCTCAATAAATTTTGATATGCCTTAGTGACCCGCAGCAGAATCAGCGAAAGACTAGGATAGTCGATCGCGCATGATTGCCCTAATGTCCTGATAGATCTGCAAGCCAGCGATAAAGATGAGGGATAGGGAAAGCGGCACCACCGAAATATAGCCAACTTTTTTAAAGCTGATTGCCCCAATAATCCCTCCAACTAAAAATACTGAAAAAATGAATAAATGGGTTTTTAACTTTTCTCTATTGGCTTTGACATAATTATTTTGATTCGCTTCGCTTGATTTGTTCCAGTAAATTAACTTTCCCAACTCGATACCTATGTCCGTAATCACCCCGGTCATATGGGTCGTTCTAATTTCTGCCTTTGATGCCTTAGTAACAATCGCATTTTGCAAGCCCATAACAAAGCAGAGGAGCAATGCAATCGCCGGCACCGTTAGGGGCAAATATAAATTTAAGTTAGCCCCGACCAATCCAAAAACTAAAAGCAACACTGCTTCGAGCAATAACGGCAACGCAAACTCACTATGAATTCTTCTTCTATGGCCCCAATTAACAATGATGGCAGTAGTGGCGGCACCGAATAGAAAAGACAACAAGAGCGAGATACCGCCTAGCACTGAAATCAAATCATTAAGAGCCAGATCATCCCCAATCGCAGAAATGATGCCACTCATATGCGAGGTGTAGCGGGCAATCGCCAAGAATCCACCCGCATTAACCGCGCCCGCAACAAATGCCATATAGGCGCCCAACTGAACATTAGTCCTGTGGGAGCGCTCGGCGCTAGTTAAAAGCTGGATGAACTTAATTGGCATTGAAGCTCTATTCTACGACTCAGACTTTTTCAAGAATAAAATTGGGCGTCCGAAGCAAAGTCTACGCAAGTAGCTAAATCGGGGCACGGATAAAGCCTACCTGGATAGCAAATACTGGGTAATCGAAAAGAGGCCTACCGTTAAGCCACAACAAATGAGCAAAGACAAATAGAAGTTGTATTCATTTTTAAGCATCCAACTTAGCAAGAGGAACATGGGCAATGTTGGAATAACATACCAAAATGTCTCTTGGCTGATATCAGCAACCCGGAGCTTGTCCCTTGATTCGACATAGATCCAGATAAAGGCGGTAATTGAAACAATGGGTAAGGCCAACAGAAACGCAGCTAGAGCAGAGCTCCGCTTGCTGAGTTCACCTACCGCAACAATCACAATGGCAGCAATGAGGGTTTTAATGACATAGAGCATGCATCTATATTACGCCCTGAAGATGGTCTTGACGCCTCAATGTGAGTAAAAACACATAAGCTGCAGACTCGAGACCCTATCCTAGTTCTGCCTCATTAAAAGCATCGCGCATACATACGGGTAAATCTATTGATGGCGGTCTAAAACCAGATTGATAAAACATGTCCCCAATATGGCCTCGATGAAACGCTTTGTGATTACAGATATGAATCAAAATGTCACCCCTAGTCATTTCTCCGGCGCTGCCATCAACAAAGGAAAAGCGCACTTTTTCATTCAGCCAGGACTCGCTCATTGAATCGGCATATTGAACATACCAGTCGCCCATTTCATTTAACGTTTCCGAAAGTAGCTTTAAAGAATCTGGTGATTCGGTAGTGCGAGATGTAAAACGTGGTCATTACCAAGCAAATGAGCCCTCCATATTTGATCAACAATCACTATATGGGCCAAAGTGAATGCCATTCCACCAAATGCCGCGGCACGATTTTTGCTGAACTCCTCATGCGGCAGGTTAGAAATAGCAGCTAAGAGCAAGTTATTTGCCCACTTGTTGTAGCGCGTAAGCATTCGGATATTTCGAACAACAGACATAAGGCCTCTTTTGAGAAGCTAGCCTAAGATGAATCGCCAGTTTATGACTTAGGTGATTGCAATCGAAAGCTCAAATGAGCATCTACAGCAGGAAATTCACCTGCCAGAATGCTATATACACAGGTATCTCGAAGACTATCTTTGGCATCTAGATGACGATTAATCTGGTGACTTCGCAATATACCGTCTAGTTTCGCCCCCAATCTCTCAATCCCTTTTCGACTTTGATGATTGAAAAAATGCGTACGAAATTCCACGGCAACACAAGCTAAGTTCCTGAATGCATATCGCAATAGCATCAATTTACATTCAGTATTGATGGCCGTGCGCTGAACCGACTGACGGTACCAAGTAGATCCTATCTCCAGCCTACGATTTTCTGGCTCAATATTCATATAAGCAGTCATTCCAACGGGATTGCCACTGGCATCCAAAATACAAAACGGATTCATTGATCCCAACTGCTGTAAGCTCAAACGCCTTTCAATTTCTTTTGACATTGACTCAGGCGAAGGAACGCTTGTGTACCAAAGCCTCCAAAGCTCACCATCCCTAACGGCCTCACATAAACCATCATGATGCTCCACAGTTAGTGGCACTAATGAGGCATGCTCGCCCTGTAAGGTAACCGAATCGGAGAATTTCATCTTATATAACTTTCAAAACCTTGCTTAGAGAGTCGCCTTCATAGTTTGGTATTTCACCAATCTCTTCAAAGGGATGGTTTAAGCGATTAACCCAAAACACGTCGAAGCCGAACCACTTGGCCGCTAGAGCATCCCAAGCATTACTCGATACGAATAGTATCTCCTCTTTCTTGACTGGAAAAGCTTTAAGCAAAAGTTCGTAGGCTTGTGGGGCGGTTTTAAATAGGTGAATATCTTCAATAGTTACTACTTTATCGAGATGAGAATTTAAACCATTACTCTCCACCACCGCAGCCAACATCTCTCTACTGCCGTTAGACAAAATAGCAGTTGCAATACCCCTCTCTTTAATTGCCTTGAGCACACTCAAACTATCGCCAAACCCAGTGAGCTTGGCATACTGATCCATCAGTCGTCTCTCATTTTCGGGAGTGAGGTTTAATTCCATCCGCTTACAGACATACCTCAATGAGCGAATCGTTAGCTCCCAAAATGGAAGATAGTGTTTGCTGCCATCAGGACTGGGGTCACTCATAGTTACCAAGCGGGTGTATTCGATTTGGCGCTCACGCCACATCAAAGCAAAATCCTGCCCATGACCCGGAAATAATTCTTCTGCCAACTGCCTCATGGAATAGACATCAAATAAAGTTCCATAGGCATCAAAGGCTACGAGCTTATACATACCGTCTCCCTGTTTTTATTATGAATCTGTATTGTCATTTAAAACAAGACTTCATGATTAGATCATCTCAAGGAAAGCAATGCCAGCCGCCAATACAGATGAAAAAACCACCCGAAGGTGGTTTTGGTATTTCTTGGTGGCCCGGGGCGGAATCGAACCACCGACACAAGGATTTTCAATCCTCTGCTCTACCGACTGAGCTACCAGGCCAAGAGCTAAGATTATAGCGGAACTGTTTTTAAGCTACACAAAATGGGCTTACTGTAGCCAACTCTATTGATTTATAGGGAAATCCTGTCGGAGTGGGGATGGCAGACCCTTCTTAACGGTGTGCGACTTAGCTGATGTGGCGGAGGATTGCCTTTAGACCGCCTATGACTTAGGCGCAAGGAGATGCACATACTTTAACGGCGTAAATTTAGAAGTTATGGCGCCAGTAACAATTCGAGCAAATATATCCTCTCGTAAGGATTCATGTGATATGAACGTTCCCTGCGCTACGGCCTTAAGCAATTTACTTGTCTCCTCATGCCTCATCTTTGCATAGAATACAAAACTATCGTGCCTAATAAAATCATGATCCCCTTTTGAAAGCTCACAAGTTAAATCTTGCATTCTTAAGTGATCTCGAGTGCTAATTGGTACAAGTAAATTGCATTGCAGAGATTCGATGTTTAATGGATCGCTAAGCAGAATAAACAAATGTTTCCGATCTGGATCATCATCTGGCCCTGAAGGTATCAGGAGCGCCGCCCTTTTGTAAGGGAGAAAAAGCTTCATATTGAAGCAAATAAATTATCTATATCCTGAGCTGACTTATGTGAGACGATGATTTGAGCTGCCGTCTCTTTATCAAATTTTTTGCTTTTCTCTAGTGCCTTGACAATGTCATCAAACTCCAGAGAATAAGAAGACCCATTTGGGTCGTGCCACTCCGGACAATTAATATGGGTCCAATCCCGAATTGTCCACTTATCCATCCCACCAAAATTACCCCACACAATCTCCAAAACCTCGAGCTCAGCCCTACTTAATTCATCAAGTTCTCGGTGCGCCACTGAAGAACGAACAGCTACTTCATGATTTTCTTTGTCAGAAATCCAAGACTCCCAACCACCATCCTGAGATTCAATGTCGCCGTCCATCAGATTTAGGGTTTTTGAAAGCACGGGACCATGAGGCATTGATACATAAAGATCTCCGGAAATTGGCATTCCAAAAGATTTGATGGCCTCTCTATCTGAAAGATAGAGTAATTTCATCAATTTAAGATGTGACATGCGGGCATTACTTTCTTTTCTCAAAAAGAAAGTAGCCATTTGGGCCACTTTGCGCTCATTAAACATAGTAGGTCGATTTTACTCTTTAGCAATAAGCACTGTTGCCGCCTTATCAATATTTTGTATTATAAAAACAACGAACCTTTATCTGGCTAATTTAAATGAGCAGCCTTCCCAAGCTCAACTTGGCCAGACTTAATCTTCTGCCTGGCTCGCTCGGCTTTAACAGCTTGCTGATCTTGCTTCACTCGATCTTTCATTGATTTAAGTCTGGCTTGCTCTGGGCTTAATGGCTTTTGAGGGGCTATTTCATTGAATCGCATAGCTAACCAATCTGCAATGGTTGATGTGGAACATTACTGCTCCCGAATATAGCCTGGAATAATTTATATGCTTGAGCTTGATTTTGGGCATAGAGAATAGTTTCCACCCACATTCCAGCGGCATTAACAGTTGCCTTGTATCTTTTCATATAGATATTTAGTCGAACCATGATCGGGCCACCCCGCAAGTTTGCGAAGATGGCGCTGCCTTAAAGCTCTTTCATACCCAATATATGCGTGCTCCCCAACTGCGAGCTAAAGCTTTTACTTGCTGCTCATTTAACGCTTGAATTGTTGTTGTTACTTCTATGCCGCCGATTTTTAGGATTACTAGATATGTTTTCATAGAGATATTTAGGCACGCTGTTAAGTGTTTAAATATTTCCTAGATCCCTGGATGGCCACGAACGATATCGTGGCCATTAACAACATCACTATCGCTTAAACCCACTCCTCAAGCTGGCGCTTGCAGTTTCTATCTGAGCATCTAATTCTCCCGCCTCTACTGCCGACTTAATCGACTCCAATGCCTTTACTAGCTCAAGGCCACTAGCCACCTCAACACTGGGCTTGCCCTTTGCCAATTCTATGGTCCAGCTTCCATACTTCACAGAGACGCAAACCTTGCCTTGTTCTGATTGGAACCACCAGGGCTTAATTCTTTTTGGAACCTCCACTTGCTTACGCAATCCAGTTTGAGGGTCTTTAATTGAGCGGTATTTCATCACTACAAACGGCGTGCCATCCATTTGACTTTTGGCCAACTGAATCTGCTCCCAAAGTTTTGATCCAAGTTTGTTTCTGCGAATCACGACGGCAGGCATATGGGTTGGTTTTTTAACTGCTACTAGTTTTAAGTTACTTAATGCGCTCATTGTTTTCTCCTTTTGGTTAATGGGCACAAGCAGTTTGTTTTCAATCATCCAGATAGGTCGACCTCTTTTTGGCAATTCTTCTATTTCGACTCATTTTGGATAGAAAAAATGCGGGTTTTATTGAGCTGTCATAAATATTTTTGCGAGTTGCTTGGTTACACAGTAGATGTCGCAAGAAGAAAAAGAAGTTGCATAGTTGAGTTTGAGTAGTTGCTAGTAAGTTACTCGTAGTGGCAAATGAGTAACTGTGACCAAGTAACACAACTTCGTAACTCCTCTTTTGAGATCTGCGACTTTTACTGCAACTGATCTCTTCTGATCTCTCTTGTAACCAACCAAGGAACTAGCAACAAGAACTCAATTAAGAACACAAGGAGAAAATAAATGAGAGAAATCGCAATCAGAGGCTTTATCAACGAGAAGTACAACACCCTATTTGGCAAGGGATTATTTAGACGAGCCATCTATAACGGATCGGTGGAGCTTCATAATCCAAACCAAAAGTATCTAGTAGATTTTTATGAATATGAACAATTCCAACATACCGCCAAGACAGATCAACAAATCGCTACTCTCAAAAAGTTTGAAGCCTGCGGGGTAGCGAATACGCCCGATCTTGTGATGTCATGGATTGTGCATTACGAACCCCTAACTAAATCTAAAGAGCTGGTCGATGGCTATTGCATTTACCTACAAACTACGGGTGAAGTGCATATTGAAATTGATGATGTTCTAAATGGAACAAATGATGAGTGGGACTTAAAAGCACATCACTGTAAAGCCATGGGCGCCAACAAGCCTGTATTTGTTGCCACGAACGTGGACTTGAACATAAAACAATAAAAACCCCTCAAAAAAGCTCTACACGCAACGATTTTGGGGCATCACACGCCTTGTTGCTGGGCGCATATCAAATAGCGTGCAGGGTTGATTTGAGCTATTGCTGTATGAAGCACTCAGATCGTCGTCTAAAGACGACAGGCACTAGGGATTTGGCATAAATATTTAAAGGAAATACAGGTTAAGAAAACTACACTTTTCTTTGGTGCTTTTT
>NZ_NCJB01000466.1:0-1429 GCF_002282275.1 Polynucleobacter sp. 39-46-10
AAATTGACCCCGTGGAGGGTGGCGGCTGAATCTGGAATGATGTTTGCAGACACATTATGGATTTGGCGACATCCGAAATCGTCCATTGAGAAAGTTAGCATAGAGCACTTAGATCAAGTTATTGAACTATCCAAAAATGGAAAAGGCTTAATTGTTCTTGCCTCACATTTCGGAGGCTTTGAGATAGTGCCACGTATCTTTGCTGAACATACAAGAGCAACAGTAATGTATAGACCAGCTAGAAAAAAATGGGTGAATGAGCTTATGCTTAAGTCACGTAAACACTCTGAAATTGATTTTGTTGAAGCAAATATTAGTGGGGTTCGTCAGATTAAACGAGCTTTAGTAAAAGGTGAGGTAGTTGGCCTATTGGCGGATCAGGTGCCTAGCGTGGGCGATGGAGTATGGGCTAAATTTTTTAATCAATATGCCTACACAACATCATTTCCAATTAAATTAGCTCGCCAAGCAAATGTAGCAATCCTTTTTGTTGGCGCAGAAAGACTGGGGTTAGGAGGGGGTTGGCTAATTAAGAGTCGCTTGATGACAGAGACCTTTCCAGATTGCCTAGTTGATGCCTGCACAGAAATGAATCAGTCTTTTGAGAAAATGATACTTTCAAAGCCACACCAATATATGTGGTCTTACAACCGCTACAAAAGACCGGTGGGAGCAGAATTGCCTCCAACAGAGTAAGGCATCCTTAGCCGGGCACCCAATAAACACCAAAACCACCTGAAGGTGGTTTTTTCATTTATGAGGCGTGATAATTCAAGTTATTAATTTAAGGTTGCTTATGAATCTGAATACAAAAGATGTTATTGAAAAATGTGCCCATCAATCTCATGCTGGTCTTCTAACCTTCCCGGAGGCATTGGCTCGCTTAATTGAGGTTGGTGTTGAGTCTTACTTCGCTGACTATCGCAATCAATCAACCACATATTATTTGTCAAGCCATCAGGTTTGTGCTGTTCCTATGGAGATGCCTCTGGTGGAGATCCCAAATTCATTTAATAAAGATAGAGTCGTTTCAGCAATTCGCGGCGCTCAAAGTGATGCGGTGAGATATCCTGAGTTTCTTAAATTAACGATGGCTGCTGGCTGCATCGGATATATTGTTTGGATAGCTGGAAGACATGTGAGTTATTTCGGGCGGCAAGGCGAAGTTCACATTGAGCATTTTCCACAAGGATGAGAGTCCCGAAGCCCAAGTTAATCCCGCCTAGAGCTAGCAAAATTTCACAAGCCACCTCTGGGCAATTTTTTCTTTTTCTGATTAATATCTAGGAATTCTCTTGGGAGCTCTAAATGTTATTAGTCACCTCAATCATTGCCTGCATCTTAACTATCATCTTTATCAAACTCTCGTTTGCCGTCATTGGACTGAGGAGAAAAAACAAGTGCGGCCTGGGAAGTGGGGGTCATGATG
>NZ_NCJB01000467.1:0-1421 GCF_002282275.1 Polynucleobacter sp. 39-46-10
TTGATCTATTTTCTGGAATTCGACCATGCAGGCCACCCAAACTACTGAAAAACCCCTTACCCAAGTCAAGTCTCAAAAGGATTTGCATAAGGAGGTCGATGCTTCGGGTGCTTGGTCAGTGGCCCAGATTGAGGCTTTATTTGCCCTACCTTTTAGTGAGTTAATGTTCAGGGCACAAGAAACCCATCGTGCTAACTTCCCTGATGGTGATGTGGAATTAGCTACTCTCTTGTCAATCAAGACTGGTGGCTGCCCTGAGGATTGTGGCTATTGCCCACAGGCAGCTCGTTATGACACCGACGTCAAAGCCAATAAGTTGATGGATTTGGATGAGGTTTTGGCTGCCGCTAAGGCTGCTAAAGCTGCTGGATCGAATCGTTTCTGTATGGGCGCTGCTTGGCGAGAGCCTAAAGACCGTGATATTGAAAAAGTCACCGCCATGATTAAGGGGGTGAAGGCCTTGGGCTTAGAAACCTGCGCGACACTGGGGATGTTGGAAGCCAATCAGGCTCAAGCCCTTCAGGAGGCAGGCTTAGACTTCTACAACCACAATTTGGATACCAGCGAGGACTTCTATCGCTCAGTCATTTCCACCCGTGGGTACCAAGACCGTTTAGATACGATTTCTAATGTACGTGCTGCAGGCATGTCAGTGTGCTGCGGCGGCATTGTGGGCATGGGTGAATCTCGTGAACAGCGTGCAGCTTTCTTGGCACGCTTGGCCAATTTAAGCCCCTATCCAGAATCAGTTCCGATCAATCATCTGGTTCCTGTAGCAGGAACCCCATTGGCAGATCAGAAGCCATTGGATCCATTGGAGTTTGTGAGAACCATTGCAGTGGCCCGTATCACTATGCCCCGTGCACGCGTGCGTTTGTCAGCCGGTCGCCAAGAGCTCGGCAGGGCGGTTCAGGCCATGTGCTTCCAAGCTGGTGCGAATTCTATTTTCTATGGTGAGCAACTACTCACTACCGGTAATCCCGAGGCAGAGCAAGACCGTGAACTGTTGGCCGAGCTAGGTTTAAAGACCAAGCAAAGCTGTAAAGCAGAGGTTCTGGTCTAGCTTTAAATCCCTCTCATGACCCTAATTGATCGCTTCATTATTGAGTTTGATACAGCCTTACGCTCGGTAGTGGGGGGCGCCCATGCCCATCGTCCAACCCCGGGTTCAGATAAGCAATCTACCGCTTTATTGGACACAAAAGATCGGGAGCATGCCGCTGGATTGATGCGTGTAAATCATGTGGGTGAGGTTTGCGCCCAAGCCCTGTATCAATCTCAAAAATTAGTAGCTCGCAACCCTGAAATTCGACAGATGCTGGATCATTCTGGCCAAGAGGAAATGGATCATTTAGCTTGGTGCGAAACGCGTCTTCAAGAGTTGGGTTCGCACACGAGTTATCTCAATCCAATTTGGTATG
>NZ_NCJB01000468.1:0-1419 GCF_002282275.1 Polynucleobacter sp. 39-46-10
CGCTGTAGTCGACTTTATCGATTTGCATTACGCCAACTGGCATTGGCCTGCCTTCAATATTGCCGATAGCGCCATTTGTGTTGGTGCTGGCCTCATTATTTGGGGCGAGCTTCGCAAGTCATTTGGCAAAACGCCTCAATCCCATTAAGCTGGCCCCATGCAATCACTTTTAAATAAGAAAATCGTTCTCGGCATTTCTGGTGGCATTGCGGCCTACAAGTCGGCTGAGCTAGCACGTCAGTTAATACAAGAAGGTGCCAGCGTTCAAGTAGTGATGACCCAAGCTGCTCAACAATTTGTGACGCCAGTCACCATGCAAGCGCTCACAGGCAATCCGGTTTACACCAGCCAATGGGATAGCAGCATTGCCAATAATATGGCTCATATTGAACTATCTCGAGCTGCAGATGCGATTTTGATTGCACCAGCAAGTGCAGATCTGATGGCTAAACTATCTCTTGGCCTGGCTGATGATTTACTCACCACTCTTTGCCTAGCAAGAGATTGCCCACTGTTGCTGGCTCCTGCCATGAACAAACAAATGTGGGAACATGCCGCAACCCAAAGAAGCGCTGAGCGACTGGTTAAAGACAGTGTCACATTACTCGGCCCTGCAAGTGGCTTTCAGGCATGTGGCGAAGTTGGCTTTGGTCGCATGCTCGAACCTGCAGAAATTACCGAGCAATTAATTGCCTTCTTCCAAAAGAAACCCTTGTTAGGCAAGAGAGTTTTAATTACTGCTGGACCGACCTTTGAGGCAATCGATCCCGTGCGCGGCATTACCAATCGTAGCTCTGGCAAGATGGGGTTTGCAATCGCTCGCGCTGCTGTAGAGGCTGGTGCGGAAGTTCACCTGATAGCCGGTCCTTGTGAGCTAGATACACCACTGGCTGCGACTGGAAAAATTACGCGCACGAATGTAGTTAGCGCTAAAGAAATGCACGCAACCACAATACAATCTGCAGACTGCGATATTTTCTTTGCTGTTTCTGCCGTTGCCGATTGGGGTATTGCAAAACCCGCCAAAGAGAAGATAAAGCGCCAAGGCAAGCAGGCGCCAAGCCTTGAATTTATTGCTAATCCAGACATTCTGGCGGATATTGCAAAGACAGTAAAAACGAAAGGTGGTAAGCCCCACCCTTTCTGCGTTGGCTTTGCTGCAGAATCCACAGATCTTCTGAAGCATGCGCAAGAAAAACTGCAGCGCAAAGGTATTCCGATGATTGTGGGCAATATTGGCCCCGATACTTTTGGCAGCGATCTCAATGAATTACTCATTGTCGAAAAAAATACCAACAAAAAAATTGCCAAGGCTGACAAGCTTCAGCTAGCACGCCAACTCATTGCACTAGTTGCTAAGAAAATTTAATTCTCCAAACCAATACCCTGCTTTAGGAAATTGTATGCAAGAACTTCAAG
>NZ_NCJB01000469.1:0-1415 GCF_002282275.1 Polynucleobacter sp. 39-46-10
GGGACTGGCTTGAACTGTTTTTATTTGCAAGGACTTAAATCCTTCTGGGGTTGGGCTCAACTATTTTCATTTATTGGTGGAATTGCTGGTTGGCTGATTCTCAAAGACTCGCAATTTAATTCTGCGCCTGGTTGGGTTCTCATCACCTTTGGCTTTATCAGCTTCGAGGCGAGCTGGCTAACCACCATAGCTTATGGTTTACGTGCTGATGAAAAGTGGGATGCAGAATTTAATCCAAACATAGATCCGAGCAAAGCCACTAAATCAGGCTGGCCGGTTGTATTAACTGTGATCTTTTCTTTAGTATTTGGCGCTGGCGTCATGATGACCTTCCTCGCCATTGCCTTTGAGCAATTCTTTATTTCACAGCTTCAGGAAGCAAGAAAGCTATCCCAGTAATGCAGATAGCTTTTTGAATGGCAATAACAGTTTTTTAAATCCTAAAACTGTTCCGCTGACAGGGCATTAGTGGAATGACCGCTCTCTAGGATCGAGGTTGCTAGAGCTTGAGATTGTGGCAAGAGATTTTCTGCAAAGAATCGTGCAGTGGCAATCTTGGCATCATAAAAATTAGGATCACCTGCGCGTAGCTCCTGCGCAGCCAGTAAGGCACGTGCCATTTGCCAGGCACCCAATATCAAGCCGCATAAACGTAAGTAAGCAAAGCTACCGGCGTAGACAGCCTTAACATCTGTCTTTGAATTTGCCACAATAAACTCAACAGCAGATTCAAAAGCAATACGTGCAGCGGTTAATTGCTTCAGCGCTGCCTTTGCATCTGCGGTGCCACTGCTTGCGAGATCTTTTTCAGTTTGCTGAATTT
Source organism: Polynucleobacter sp. 39-46-10 (assembly GCF_002282275.1). Taxonomy (NCBI): domain Bacteria; kingdom Pseudomonadati; phylum Pseudomonadota; class Betaproteobacteria; order Burkholderiales; family Burkholderiaceae; genus Polynucleobacter; species Polynucleobacter sp. 39-46-10. The sequence continues at coordinate 824 of NZ_NCJB01000469.1, forward strand.
TTTCAGAGAATAGTTTTGCAGTTGCGCCACCATCACGCACCGTTTTTCTACCAATCAGATCATTTGCCTGAATAGCTGTAGTGCCCTCATAGATTGTCAGAATACGAGCATCACGATAATGTTGCGCTGCGCCTGTCTCTTCAATGAATCCCATACCACCGTGCACTTGCACACCGAGACTGGCTACCTCAATCGACATTTCAGTTGAGAAACCTTTCACAATCGGCACCAGAAATTCATAAACTGCTTGACTCTGCTTGCGAGAGGCTTCATCAGGGGAAGCATGTTGGGCATCATAAGCAGCAGCCGCGTAATACGCCAAGGCTCTAGATGCCTCGATATAGCCGCGCATAGTCATCAGCATCCGCTTTACATCTGGCTGATGAATAATTGCTACAGGACCTGGAGAGCCGGCTAGATCGCGACTCTGTACGCGGTCTTTGGCATATTGCACCGCTTTTTGATAGGCACGCTCTGCAACCGCAATACCCTGCATACCCACTGCAAAGCGAGCTGCATTCATCATCACGAACATATACTCCAGCCCACGATTTTCTTCGCCCACTAAATATCCAGTTGCACCACCATGAAT
>NZ_NCJB01000470.1:0-1408 GCF_002282275.1 Polynucleobacter sp. 39-46-10
ACCGAGCCCCGTTGCAACACCGTAATTCTGTCGGCAATGGAGGAAACCACCTTCATGTTGTGCTCAACCATCAAGATAGTGCGACCCTTAGACACCCGATCAATTAATTCTGTAACGCGCTCGACATCTTCATGGCCCATACCCTGTGTTGGTTCATCCAACAGCATTAATTCGGGCTCCATGGCCATGGTCGTGGCAATTTCTAGGGCTCTCTTGCGCCCATAAGCCAAATTTAGGGTTTCTTCGTGGGCAAAGTCTGCCAAACCAACCTCACACAACAACTCCTCAGCGCGCTCTTTGAGCACATTTAGTGACTCACCAGACGTCCAAAAATGAAATTCCGTACCCAGTCCTCGCTGCAGTGCAACACGAACGTTTTCCAGAACAGTTAGGTGTGGGAAAACAGCAGAGATTTGAAATGATCGAACCACACCCCGCCTTGCAATTTGGGCTGGCTTCTCTTTTGTGATGTCAAAACCATTAAATAGAATTTGACCGGCGCTGGGCTCTAAAAATTTAGTGAGTAAATTAAAACAAGTGGTTTTGCCTGCCCCGTTGGGTCCAATGAGAGCGTGAATAGTTCCACGAGTGACATCTAGATTGACGTCACTCACCGCAGAAAACCCTTTAAAAGTTTTCCCAAGACCAATTGTTTTTAATATTGTTTCTTGCAAGCTTAAATCCTCATGCACATCTTTGGGCAAGACTTTGAGAATACTCCAAGAGAGTATTTACTAATATAGAGATAACCCTAAAAACACAAAGGTTGAGTTTTTTTAGTTTGTTTGTTTGGTTTTAAAAAACTTTTGGATTGCTGATTTTGCTATTTCATCCAAGACATCCATGGGAACCCTCTGCGACCCTTGAACAATCATAAGTGCGTAAGGTTTTGCAAGCGCGGCGGCCTCTGGGCATAAATGTAATTCTTCTCCAGCCGCAGGCGATTGACTGCGCCAGTAATTAATAGCTGCCTCTAAATCTTGAATACTGAGAAACAACATTTTTTAAAATTATTTGGTATCGAGAGACAACATCGTGCCACGGCATTTCTTTGCACCACAGCGACACTCATAGTCCTTCTTCAACCGCTTGGTAACGCGGCTGCCAATATCAAGCGAATAATCATAAAAAAGCTCTTCGCCCAACTTAAGGTCGCGTTTCGCATAAATAAATACACGGGGCTCACCGCCAAAAATATCTTCTCGAGTTTCACAACTGGGCTTACAGGAGTGGTTAATCCAGCGTGCTGCATTGCCGCCATATTTAGCATCAATGCAACGGCCATCCTCCAGAGAGAAATAAAAAGTATGGTTTGGGTCTTTAGGGTCATGTGGATGGCGCTTCTCGGCCAACTTCCAACTAATGCGCTCCCCTTTGTACTCAATAATCGCATCACCTTTTTTTATTG
>NZ_NCJB01000471.1:0-1404 GCF_002282275.1 Polynucleobacter sp. 39-46-10
GCAAATCTTCGGGCTGAGACAAATTTTCGTAGTGCGATGGAAAACTCAACGCCAGTTGGAATTCGCGCACATGATATGAATCGGGCGATCACCTATGTCAACCCTGCTTTTTGCGAGATGACTGGTTGGTCTGCGGAAGAGCTGATAGGACTTAGTCCCCCTTTTGCTTTCTGGCCTGAGGATCAAAAGGAGGAGCTCACCAAAAAAATGCATCAAGCTCTCCAGATGACCCTCAATCAAGATAAGAAGATTGGGGTCGAGGGCTCAATCCTCCACCGTAACGGCTCAGTCATCCAGACCCGAACATTTATTGCTCCATTGATTGATGAAAAGGGCAAACAAACTGGTTGGATCACCTCATTAATTGATATTTCTGAGCCAAAGAAAATTCGTGAGGAATTAGCTGCGTCACAAGAGCGATTCATTACTGTTTTAGAAGGTTTAGATGCATCAGTTTCAGTGGTCTCCAATGAAACGGGTGAGCTATTGTTTGCAAATCGCTTCTATCGCGAACGTTTTGGTAGCTCTGCTAAAGGTCATTGTGATTTAGCCGGAGGTGAGATCAAACAAAAAATATTTCAAGCTTCAATTGAGGCCAGTTCAGCCTCGTCCCTGCATCAAGAAACAGAGTCAGAAGAAATTCAATTACTGGATCCAGCAACAGGAACTTCCAAGTGGTATGAAGTACGTAGACGTTTTTTACCGTGGGTTGATGGACAGTTAGCTCAACTACTGATTGCAACAGATATTACGATTCGTATTGAAGCGGAAGATTTAGCCCGTCAACAAGAAGAGCGTATGCAATTCTCTAGCCGCTTAACAACTATGGGTGAAATGGCGTCATCACTTGCTCATGAGTTAAATCAACCGCTCGCCGCAATCTCCAACTACTGCATGGGTGTAGCTAAACGATTGCAAGGGCAACTTGAACCCGGCTTGCAGAAAGATATTCTTCCTGCGCTAGAAAAAGCCTCCGACCAAGCGCATAGAGCTGGAACCATCATTCAGCGTATTAAAGGTTTTGTGAAGCGTAGTGAACCACAACGAAAATCTTCTGACATCAGTGAAATTATTAATGATGCGGTTGGCTTAGTGGAGATCGAAGCCCATCGACACCGCCTGAACATTGCTACAGAAATTGCTGAAAATATCCCACCGGTTGATGTAGATCCCGTATTAATTTTGCAGGTCTTAGTAAACCTTCTTAAGAATTCCTTGGATAGTATGCGAGAGGTTTACCCTCTCTCATCTCGCTGGTCTGCCCCTCCAGTCAAAATTTCAGCCGATCTAGAAACCAGCACTTTTCCCGCAATGCTCCGGATCCAAGTGACTGATACTGGCGCTGGAATCGCTGATTCCGTTATCGAACGGATGTTTGAACCCTTTTTTAGCACTAAAAACGAT
>NZ_NCJB01000087.1:0-9427 GCF_002282275.1 Polynucleobacter sp. 39-46-10
ATGGCATAATTATGGCTGTTGCGGCTGTAGCTCAGCTGGATAGAGTACTTGGCTACGAACCAAGGGGTCGTGGGTTCAATTCCTGCCAGCCGCACCAACTCGTATGGGGCCTAGTTGAAAGACTGGGCCCTTTTTCTTTTTTAGGCATTTCAGAGTGGTTTTATCCAGATCCCTTATAGTTTGCCTATGAGCATTCCAGACGCTATTCCCTCAGATTCACTGGCTCCAGTTGCGGTTTGGTCACAAACCGATGCATTGCATGCTCAAGTGAGCTTGAGTGGTGTCGTTAATGTGTATTCATTGGCCGGCGTGTGGACAGCAGTGCGTGAAAAACAAACCCTGTGGTTGGGGCAAGGGGATGCTCAAAGCTGTTCCCTCGTTTTTGATGCTTCAAAGGTAAGTTCGCTAGATGGATCTGCTTTTGCCTTTTTAATTGACGTACAAGAGGCCCAACAAAAAGCAGGCGGACACTTTGATATCCAGGGCCTAGATCCGAAGTATCAACCGCTATTGAATGAATTCGATCCCATTCAGAATTTATTCCCTGTCCCCGCTGTTAAGCAAAAGAGAAATTTTGTAGTGAGCACCGGCATGGCCGCTCAAAATCTCATAGATGATGCTCGCGGACTGGTTACCTTCATCGGGCATCTATCAGCAGACTTGGCTTGGTCGATACGCCACATCAAGCAAGTTCGCTGGGGTGACTTTGTTAATGCAGCTGTAGAGGCTGGTATCGCTGCATTACCCATTGTTGGTCTGGTTGCATTTTTAATTGGCGTAATTTTGTCTTTTCAAGCCGCTATCGGCATGCAGCAATTTGGCGCTGTTTCGTTTGTGGGGCCGCTCGCTGCTTTGGGTATCGTGCGTGAGATGGGGCCTCTCATCACTGCAATCTTGCTTGCTGGCCGCTCATCAGCAGCTTTTGCTGCCGAGATCGGAACAATGACTGTCAATAGTGAAGTGGATGCTTTGGTCACCGGCGGCTTAAGCCCTATTCGATTCTTGGTAGTGCCGCGCGTATTAGCCGGAATTCTAGTGGCGCCAATATTGACCTTATTTGCCGATATCGTCAGTATTTTTTCCTCCATGCTGACAATGCAAATTTATGGCATCCCCTTTATTAATTTTTACAACGGCATGTTGGCCGCTGTTGACGTGGAAGATGTTCTATCAGGTCTTCTGAAGGCTACTTTATTTGGTGTGGTTGTTTCTGCAATGGGTTGTTTGCGTGGCATGCAAACAGGTACCGGTGCTGCCGCTGTGGGCATCTCTGCAACTCGGGCAGTGGTGAGTAGCATTGTCATGATCGTCTTGGTAGACGGTATCTTTGCCTACATCTCTTACAGGACGGGTTTCTGATGGATGCAATCGATAACGCAATCGATGTTCAAAACCTGACTGTAGGTTATGGCTCAAAGGTACTCTTACAGAACCTCAATTTTTCCGTCAAGAATGGCGAGATCTTTGTCATTTTGGGTGGCTCTGGATGCGGTAAGTCGAGCCTCTTAAAAAATTTATTTGGACTATATCAACCGCTTGCTGGAGATGTTTTGATTGAGGGTCAAAATATTACTGTGGCTCAAGGTGCCGAACGTCAAAAAATCATGACGAGTTTTGGAGTAATGTATCAGCAGGGCGCTCTATTTGGTTCTATGAATTTGCTTGATAACGTGACACTCTTTATGGAGGAGTACACGCAGCTCAGTAGAGATCAAATGAATCTATTGGCGCGGTGTAAGCTTGATCTGGTGGGTTTGCTTCCATACGAAACTTATATGCCTAGTGAGATTAGCGGCGGTATGCAAAAGCGTGCCGCGATTGCGCGTGCGATGGCTTTAGATCCAAAGATATTATTTTTGGATGAGCCATCAGCCGGCCTTGATCCGATTACATCAGCTGATTTAGATAGTACGATCTTGGACCTCTCCAAAAACTTGGGATTTACTTTCGTGATTGTTTCTCATGAGTTAGCCAGTATTTATTCGATCGCCGATAAGGTGGTTATGTTGGACAAGGACGCTAAAGGCATTATTGCTGAGGGTGATCCCAAGGTGCTGAGAGACAGCAGCAAAGATCCTCGAGTGCACCAATTCTTTAATCGCATCATGAGCAAGGACGCAGCATGAGTAATAACTCCAATCCCAATTATTTCCGCCTGGGCGTTTTTGTTCTGGCGGCAATCGGTGCATTGCTTGCCATTATCTTGATTTTTGGCTCAGGACAGTTCTTTAAAAAATCATTTATGGTGGAAACCTATGTCAAGCAATCGGTAACTGGTCTAGATGCTGGAGCAGCTGTGCGATTCAGGGGCGTAAAGATTGGGCAGGTCACATCTATCGGTTTATCGGGGGATTTGTATGAGAAGGAAACCCCGATGATTCAGAAGCAAGAGTATGTGGTTGTGAGAATGCAAATTTATGGCGATGCTATAGAAAAAAACCACCTAGAAACATTTGTTAAAGATAACTTGCGCGCACGCATTAGATCAATGGGTATTACTGGCGTGAATTATGTGGAACTGGATTTTTATCCCAAGCCTGATCGAAATTACACTCTCAAATACCCTTGGGTTCCCGAGTATCCAGTGGTCCCCTCTATGCCAAATCAGGCCGATGAAATTATTTCTGGCATTCAGAAGTTAATTGGCGCACTTAATGGCTTAGATGTGGATGGAACTCAAAAGAAATTTGATGCGCTCTTGGGTAACCTGAATAAGTTGATGGCTGGAGATGGAAAGCAGAATGCTGGCCTGATCAACTCAGTTCAAGATTTGAATGTACTGTTAGATCGGATTGCTAAGGTCACAGATAAGGACCAACTCAATATTCTGATGCGCGAATTGGTTGCAACGATGGTTTCCTTACGTCAAACCGTTACCAGCGTTCAGGGTGATACCACTGCAACTTTAGAGAACCTGCGTCAGGCGAGCGAACAGTTAAATGAATTCACTCGTGTTGCCAGCCAATCTCCATCTACTTTGATTTGGGGTGAACCACCTGCGCGTATTACGCCTCCAATCAATGGAGCTCAAAAATGACCCCAATTAATATTCCGATGATGAAGAGCTCACGCCTGACCCAATTTGCTGCTTGTCTATTCATCATGACTGCATTGAGCGCCTGCTCTTTGCCCAAAAGACCGGCTCTAGAGACCAGCAGTTGGATGGTGGCACCAGAGCGTACTGGTGCACCCTATAAGCCGCGTAGTGATTTATGGCTCAAGATGGGTTCAGTTTCGACAACACCTCCTTTTGATGGCAAGTCTTTAGTTTATCGATTAGGTGATCAGCGCTACGAAAAGGATTTTTATAATATCTATTCTGCGTTACCGAATGAGATGGTGAGCAATGCGACTCGTCAGTGGTTGAATAATGCTCAAATCTTTTCGATGACAGTAGGGCAGGGAAATAGCTTCTTTCCGTATTACATTCTTCAGACATCTATAGAGGAGTTTTATGGTGATTACCGGGTTCGCCCAGAGGCAGTCGTTACGGTAGAGTTTTTCCTTACTGCAACAGATCCTCAGAAGCGCAACCCAGTGATTGGTAAAAACCGTTACACCAAGAGAATTGCACTAAAAGACAATACTCCTCAAGAATTAGCTTTGGGTCAGCAAGAAGCCTTGGCACAAATTTTGAAAGAATATGAGGTAGTGCTTTATAAGTACGCTGGAAATCTACCCCCACCTCTAGGGCAGTAGTTATTTTAGAATTGCAAAAAATATAAAAAAGTGGAGAAGACATGGATTTAGGGCTTAAAGGCAAGGTTGCATTGGTCATGGCGTCAAGCCGAGGCCTGGGTCAGGCGATGGCTGTTTCTTTAGCACGTGAAGGCGTTAAGGTCGCGGTAACCGGTCGCAATCCCGAGGGATTAAAAAAGTCAGTTGAGTTAATTGAAGCGGCCGGCGGAATTGCTCTTGCATTGACTTGGGATTTATCGGACCCCTCCGTTATTAACGGTCTGGTGAGCAAGGTGGAAAAAGAACTCGGACCGATCGATATTCTGGTGAACAATACGGGCGGACCTCCTCCAACCCTGGCTGTTGGTCAGGATCCTGCCTTATGGCAGAAGAGCTTTAATGACATGGTTCTCTCATTAATCAGTATTACGGATCGGGTTCTTCCAGGAATGCGTCAGCGTAAGTGGGGCCGCATCATTACGAGTACCACTTCAGGTGCAATTGCCCCAATCAAGAACCTAGCAATCTCTAACACTTTGCGCGCTGCACTGCTAGCCTGGTCTAAAACCTTGGCGGCAGAAGTAGCTGCTGAAGGGGTCACAGTCAATGTGATCATGCCGGGTCGTGTAGCAACTGATCGCTTACGCCAATTAGATGAAGCACGTGCTCAACGTGAAAACGTCAGCTATGACTCCGTGGTGCAGGCTAGCCTGAAACAGATCCCAATGGGTCGTTACGGTGATCCTCAGGAGTATGGCGATACCGCCGCATTCTTGGCAAGCCAAAGCGCTTCCTTTATCACTGGGTCAGTGATCCGTGTTGATGGCGGTCAGATTCAGGCGATTTAATCGTAGTGCTAGTCAGTTTCTTTCAGGGCATTAAGCGAGACCTGCGATCCAGTGAGCTTCTTGCTTTACTGGTTGCGCTAACGCTTTCTGTCGCAGCCTTATCTAGCGTCAGTTTTTTGGCTGATCGGATGCAGCGGGCTTTTCAGTTTGATGCCCGCCAACTTCTTGCTGCGGATTTACTGTTAGTTTCTGATCAGCCGCTACCTGAGCGCTTTATTCAAGAAGCTAAAGGGCGACAACTCAACTCCGCTCAAACCATTGTCTTTCCAAGTATGGCTACCGTTGGCGCACAAAGTAAGCTTGCCTCGCTCAAGGCGGTTAGCGCTGCTTATCCTTTGCGCGGTACCTTACAAGTTTCTCCATCACAGGCAAGTCTTACTCCACCAGCAGGTTCGGTCTGGGTAGATCCAGCTATGCTCAATGTGCTGCAGGCTAAGCTGGGTGATCAGATGCTTTTGGGAGACAAAACATTTGTGATTAGTGGTGTCCTAGAGCGTGAGCTCGACCGAGGTGCTGGCTTTATGAATTTCGCGCCACGCGTGATGATGTCGCTGGATGATTTACCGGCTACTGGTCTGATCGGTTTGGGTAGTCGAGTCACTTATCGCTTGCTACTGGCGGGGAATGATCAGGCTATCTCTGATTATGAACAGTGGGCTACACAATGGATTGAAGTTGAAGGTCTGCGGGGTTTGCGTATCGAGACATTGGAAAATGCGCAACCCATGATGCGCAAAACGCTAGAGCGGGCGGAGCGCTTCTTATCGTTGGTTGCCTTGCTGACGGCAATGGTAGCCGCGGTAGCTATTGCACTCTCGGCGCGCCGCTACGTTTTAAAGCAGGCAGATGTGTGCGCCGTTATGAAATGCCTAGGTGCAAGCCAAAAAGTGATCATGATTAAGCAAATTAAAGTGCTGGGCAGTCTTTGCTTGGTAGCCGCTATGATGGGTGCCGCTATTGCTTATGGTGTCCAGGAAGTATTGATACGTATCTTAGGTAATTTAGTCTTTACTAGCCTACCTTCGCTATCCCTCTGGCCATTAGTTTGGAGTGTGCTGTTTTCTTCCTGCTTGCTGATTGGTTTTGCTGGGCCACCCTTATTTAGCCTGGTCATGATTTCTCCGGTGAGACTGATTCGAAAAGAGTTAGGCTCAGTCAATATCAAAGTACTTTGGGTTGCACTGTTTGGACTCATTACCTGCCTAGCGCTAATTGCTATAGCGGCCCAGGATTTGAAGCTGGCTTCTTGGGTTGCCCTGAGCTTTGGCTTGGCCCTTACGATTTTTGCCATAGTTTCTTGGCTATCACTTCGCCTACTCAATCTGTTGTTTTCGAGATGGGGTGCCAAGAGCTTTGCACTACGCTTTGCGCTGACCACGCAAGCACGGCGCTCAGGATTTGCCGTAATGCAGATTACTGCCTTAGGCATCGCCTTGATGGCCTTATTACTGATTCTCTTACTTCGTCAGGATTTATTGGCAGCATGGCAGGGGAATATTCCGGTGGATGCACCTAATCGCTTCATGATTAATATTCAGGAAGATCAAAAACCAAAAATCGCTCGGTCTCTACAAGATGCGGGTGTGGCAAAGCCTAGCTTCAGCCCGATGGTGCGCGCACGCCTAGTTGAGGTCAATGGAAAAACTGTTGGGCCGAATGATTATGTTGATGAAAATGCGCGACGCCTAGTTGATCGAGAATTTAACCTCTCCTATACCGAGCAGTTGCCTGAAGGTAATCGCATTACTGCGGGCAAATGGATTGAGGGCTATGCACCCCAGGTTTCATTGGAGGCGGGGATTGCGAAGACTCTGAAGTTAAAGCTTGGTGATCAACTTAGTTTTGAGCTTGCCGGTGAAAAAGTGACTGCGCCAATTACTTCTTTGCGCAAGTTAGATTGGAGTTCAATGAAAGTGAACTTCTTTGCCATCATGCCACCTGCCATGCTTGAGGAAATGCCACAGTCTTGGATTACCTCTTATTACCAAAGTGCTGCAATTGAAGGTCTTGATTACCAGCTTGCGCAGACCTATCCAAATCTCACTATTGTTGATGTGGCCACGTCCTTGCAGCAAATACAAGATGTATTGGATCGACTATCTTCTGTGCTGGGTTTGTTATTCGCCTTCACCATTGCGGCAGCGATTTTGGTTTTAGTTGCTGCAATTGCAGCAACGCAGGATGAGCGTTTCAAGAGCGCAGCCTTGCTTAAAGCGGTGGGCGCATCTCGTTATCTTCTTGGAAAGATTGCTTTAGCTGAACTCTTCATTATTGGTACTCTTGCTGGCACCCTGGCTGGGTTGGCTGCTGGAATAGCAGCATGGGCGCTAGGCCGTTTTGTTTTGGAGATTGAGTTCAATGCGTTTGCCCAATCTTTGGCAATGGGCATCGTTTTTGGAGTGCTCGCCTGTCTATTGGCAGGTTATCGCTTCCAGAGAAAAATTCAAACAACTACAGCAATGGAGTGTCTGCGCGAGAGTTGAAGCGCATTTTCATGTTTACGAGAGTGTGACTAAGTTCTTTGGCAGCTCTACTAAACGTGTTCCACCAAAACGGTCTGGCAGGCTCTGGCGCTTTAGGGGATTGACGCTATCCAAGTAAATGCTGAGTGGCCACAGGAATAAAGCAACTGCGAACAGCATCTCAATAATTTGCCATCTCTGAAGTTCGAAGATCCACTGTAAGAGAACGCACGGAAGAAGCCATAAAGATCCATAGACATAGCGCCAGATCGCTTGCTTGCGGGCCAGGTTATAACCCCCTGGACCAATCATCCTTACACGCCATGTTTGCATGGCAAGCGTCTGTCCAGACTTAGTCCAATACCAAACAAAGTAAATACCCAGAACAACATAGAGGTAGAGAAAGGTGAGCCAGCTTGGTAGGGAAATATTGAAGAGCATGCCTAGTCCCAAATTGGGGACTAGAAAAGTGAAGGCGATCACACCCAGTAAAACCAATTGCTCGTAAAGAGTACAAGATACCCTCCTCCAAAATTGCGGAGCAGGAAGCGTGTTTAATTCAGCGGGGGTGATCACGACTTAGGGGTTGCTCGAGTCGGTCTCAGAATCGCTGGCGCTAGAACTTCCAGTACTTTCTGATGGGGCTGCATTGCTTGCCGGTGGTGGCAGCGTTGGTGCTAGATTGGACTTCTGAATAATCGGATGCTGTTGTAATGTTGGCGCATTCGCTGCGGTCGGCTTTTTCTTATTGAGCTCTGCTTTGGCTAATTTCTTCTTCTGTTCATCGCTGAGTTTTTGATACGCACTCCAGGCCTCGGCTTTTTTCTCGGTTGGAAATTTCAGGCTACTCAAGTAATTTTCACGGGCGATACGGCGATTTTTTTGAGAGAGACTTGACCAGCTGGTCATGCGGGACTGAAGTCGTTGTCGGTCGATTTCGCTCATTCTGGGGTAGAGATTGGCAATCTGCATCCATTTTTTGCGACTCTCAGGAAGCATGTAATCCCAATCATCCTCGAGCGGCGCTAAGATTTTTTGCTGCCCTGGTTTGAGTCCTTCCCACGTGCCATCTGGTTTCTTTTCTAGGGTACCAGCACTTTTGACGTTGCTTCCAGTGGTGGTTTGAGCGAGTGCCTCTGAAGATTGCATTGATCCAGCAATGCCAATCGCCATCATGATAAAGATGCTGAGGGCTACACTGAACGATCGGGGATTTTTTAGCATGAGCTAATTGGACTTACTCTGAAACTTAGGATGGTGACTTAGTTGAATCAAGGCTGTCTTGATCGGATTCAGCCAAAGGACCATTTTTGAGGAAACCCATAAACCCGCTATCAGCATACGCATCAGGTGGGACATCATCAGTCAAAAGGGCGGCATCTAACTCAGCAATATCGTTAATGCGAGAGTCTTGTTGCCATTGGGCGATGCCAATCATTCCAAATACGAGCACAACTAGTGGGGCAACCCAGCCTACGTTATCCCAAAAAGAACGCGAGCCTGAAGACCAGTTTCCAGAGGTGCTGGTTAAAACATGTTCTTGGATGCGTACTTTTTCTGGTTTTTGGACGGAAAGCGCCTTGAGGCGCGCTGCATATAAGCGATCTTTGATGCCAGCAGGCAAGGATTGGGATCCTTGGTGGAGCAGGGCGGCAGCAGACTGGCCAAATTGGTCGGTTTCTGTTGTATTGAGGATGTCTTGATTGCGGTTCACAGCGTAATTCCTTTTAATTTCAATGCTTTAGCTAGAGCCTGGGTGGCTCTTGAGCAGTGGGTTTTGACGCTTCCCTCGCTACAACTCATGGCAAGGGCAGTTTCAGTAATACTCAGCTCATCCCAATAACGCATTAGGAAGGCTTCTCGTTGACGGGCAGGCAATTTTGATATTTCTGACTCAAGTGACTGCAGCAGCTGACTACGTTCCAGCTTAAATGCACCATCTTGGTGAATTTCACTGTCATCCGGGGCTGAAAGCGACTCCAGCGGGTCAAAATCATCGTTTTCGTCTGATTTCTTGCCCATATTGGAGAAGAGGGTGACCCAAGTGTTTCGGACCTTTTGCCTTCTAAACCAGTCATGAATCCGGTTTTGCAAGATTCTGGTGAAAACCAGGGGTAATTCCGCTGCGGGACGATCACCATACTTTTCGGCCAACTTAATCATGGCATCTTGAACAATGTCTAAGGCTGCATCGTCATCCCGCACAGCATAGACCGCCTGCTTGAAAGCGCGCTGCTCAACACTGCACAGAAAGTCAGAAAGTTCTTGGGGTGAAGCCATTCAGTTGATTAGACCTGAATCAGATGGAATTCGTCTATTTTAGGGGATTGCTATAGAATATAGGGCTTACTACCTAGAATCTCATTCAAGAAGTGGTTTTTTCCGGTAGCAGCGCCGTTCGAACTCAGGCCACAAGCAGGAGACAGAACAGACCAAACA
>NZ_NCJB01000472.1:0-1399 GCF_002282275.1 Polynucleobacter sp. 39-46-10
TTTTACTTTTTGAGTATGGCCAGATTCTTCACCCTTGTGCCATAGTTTTTGCCTGGAACGCGTCCAATACACCGCCTCGCCTAAGCGCAAGGTAGCCAATAAAGCATCACGATTCATCCAAGCCATCATCAAGATATCTTTACTGCCAACTTCCTGGGCAATTACCGGAACTAAGCCCTGCTCATTCCAAGTGACGGCATCAAGCCATGCGCCGGGCTCTAAGGAGTCAACTGGAGAGAAGGAATTTTTCATGCTCATCTTCGAATTATTTTCTTAGTAAAGCTGTCTGCACTTAGATGCGAACAGGAACGCCTTGGCTTGCCATATATTCTTTTGCTTGACCAACAGTGTATTCACCATAATGAAAAATACTTGCCGCAAGAACTGCGTCGGCATGACCTTTGGTAATGCCATCGACCAAGTGCTGCAAATTACCCACGCCGCCAGAGGCAATCACTGGAACGCTCACCGCATCACTTACTGCGGCAGTTAACTCCAAATCAAAACCATCTTTACTACCATCACGATTCATGCTGGTGAGAAGAATTTCTCCAGCACCACGCTGAGCCACTTCAGAAGCCCATGCAACGACATCCATACCAGTAGCAGTTCTACCCCCATGGGTAAAGACTTCCCAATTGCCTGCTTCCGTTTTTTTAGCATCAATGGCAACGACGATGCACTGCGACCCATAATATGCAGCCGCATCCGACACCAAATCTGGATTCGCCACTGCGGATGAGTTCATGCTCACCTTATCAGCGCCAGCATTGAGTAAGCGGCGCACGTCAGCTACAGCGCGCACACCACCACCAACAGTCAGAGGAATAAATACTTGAGATGCAACATCTTCAATGATGTGCAATATGAGATCACGCCCATCAGAGGTAGCAGTAATATCTAAGAAGGTGAGTTCATCAGCGCCTTGAGTGTCGTAGCGTTTTGCAATCTCCACAGGATCGCCCGCATCACGCAGCCCAACAAAATTCACGCCTTTCACAACCCGCCCTGCCGTGACATCAAGGCAAGGAATAATTCGTTTAGTGAGCACTATTAAACAATCTAAATAATTTTCTTAGCGAACTTCAGAGTTAACTCATCAGCATATTTTTGTGCCGCAGTTAAATCTAGATCGCCAGCATAAATTGAGCGTCCAGCAATAACACCCATGACACCCTCAGCTTCAGCTTCACTTAAAGCCTCAATATCTTGATTGTTAGATAGGCCACCACTTGCAATCACCGGAATCCGAATAGCCTGGGCTAATTTAATCGTAGCATCCATGTTGATACCCTTCATCATGCCATCACGACCAATGTCGGTATAGATGATTGCTTCAACACCGTAATCTTCAAACTTTTTTGCAAGATCAATGACTTCATGGCCGGTGATCTTGCTC
>NZ_NCJB01000088.1:0-9262 GCF_002282275.1 Polynucleobacter sp. 39-46-10
CTTCATATTCGATCGGGTTAATGATTCTTCAAATAGTTCTGCAAATGATTCAGACATTTATATATTCACTTTGTGCCGCCAGAAGGCCTGACGGGTTAGATTAAAAAAGCCCCAAGAAACACGCTCAATTAGAAAATCGCGTTGTAGAGTTTCTTAAGACGCCAAAACAACTTCTACTGCCCACCAAAAATTAAGCTATTTTTGATTGATACCAATCTAAAACCGTCTTAACTGCTTGATCTATCGATAAGTCTGATGTTTCCAGCACTTTGGCACCGTCTGCAACTAACAAAGGTGCGGCACCTCGACTACTGTCTCTGGCATCGCGCTCTTGTAAATCGTGCAGCAAGTCGTCGAGTTTAGCAGAAATTCCCTTAGCTATCAATTGCTTATACCGACGTTCGGCCCTGGCCTCAGCCGTTGCAGTGAGGAAAACCTTCAAAACTGCATCAGGAAATATCACACTGGCCATGTCACGGCCATCGGCCACTAGGCCTGGAGTGGATCTAAAACCATGCTGAACCCCCACCAAAGCTTGCCTAACCTCTGGATGGACTGCAATTGCTGAAGCACGCAAGCCAATGCTTTCTGTACGAATGGCTTCAGTTACATCTTCAGAATTGAGCAAAATTTGGCCATTTTTAAAAGAAATTACCAGTTTTTTAGCCAAAATACCCAGTTCTGAGCCATTTTGAGGATTAATAGATTCTTTTTGACTGCCCAAGGCAACCAGTCGATATAGTGCCCCACTATCCAAATAATGAAATCCCAGCTGTTCAGCTACCAAGGACGCAACTGTCCCTTTGCCAGAGGCGGTAGGTCCATCAATGGCGATGACTGGAGGCAAATTCATTAGCTCTAGGAGACAATCTTTGCAAACTCTGCAAAGTAGGTTGGGAAAGTTTTGGCAACACAGTTCGGATCATTAATTTGGAGCGCATTGGGGCCAAAAGCAGCTAATGAGAAACACATCGCCATGCGATGGTCATCATAAGTATCGATGCCCTCTGCAGGAGACTTCCAGTCAGCGAGCGATTGAGGGGCTTGCACCACGATGTAGTCAGCGCCCTCCTCAACGATAGCGCCAACTTTTTTCAACTCCTTCGCCATCGCTGCAATACGATCAGTTTCTTTCACGCGCCAACTAGCAATATTATTTAAGCGGGTCGGGCCTTCAGAAAATAACGCGGCAACAGCCAATGTCATCGCCGCATCCGGAATTTCTGTGCAATCAATAGTGATGCCGTTGAGCTTGCTATTGGCATTCTTCACACCAGCAACTTCAATCCAATCTTCCCCAGAAGAAATCTTTGCACCCATTAATGCGAGTGCATCAGCAAAAGCAACATCACCCTGAATACTCTCACTACCAACACCTAAGACACGCACTGGCCCCCCACCAATTGCGCCCAGCGCTAAAAAATAAGAGGCAGAGGATGCGTCACCCTCAACTGATAAGACACCGGGGCTTTTATATACGGAATCAGCAGTTTTAGCGGGAATCACAAATGACTGTGCATCAGGGCAGGCTACCCTGACACCAAAGCATGCCATGAGCTTGAGTGTGATGTCGATATAAGGGCGAGAAATCAATTCACCGATCACCTCAATCTTGACAGGCTCTTTTGCCACCAAAGGCAAAGCCATCAACAAGGCCGTCAGGAATTGGCTAGAGACGTCGCCGCGCACTTTCACAACATCTTTGATTTGAATATCAGCCGCAATAATCTTGATCGGCGGGTATCCGTCTTGCAATTCGTAATCAATCTTTGCGCCAACTTGGCGTAAGCCATCCACTAGATCCCGAATGGGGCGCTCATGCATGCGAGGCACACCAGACAAGCGGTAGTTACCACCCTGCATTGCCAAGGCCGCCGTTAAGGGGCGAATAGCTGTACCCGCATTACCCATAAAGAGATCTGCGTTTTGGACTGGGAATTTACCACCGCAGCCTTCAACCACGCAGACTTTATCCGCTTGATCGGTTACGGATAAACCCAACTGGCGAAGCGCATTGCACATGACCTGAGTATCGTCAGCATCCAGCAAATTCTTGAGGGTTGTCGTGCCCGAAGATAAAGCGGCTAATAACAATGCGCGATTCGAAATACTTTTTGACCCTGGCAAGACAATCGAGCCTTGCGCCCGTTTGAATGGTCCAATTTTGATATCCGGCAAGCCACTCATCAAAGCACATCCAAATCTTGACGCGCTTTACTAGCCTTATTGAATAACTTTTCTAAGCCTGCACCATCATTATCAGCAATCAGCTTACGCATATGATTGACGATTAGCAGATATTGATCGAGCTCTTTCAGAACTGCAGTGCGATTACCAAAGCAAATGTCGCGCCACATTTCAGGGCTTGAAGCAGCAATGCGCGTGAAATCCTTAAAACCTGCACCAACATGACTGAGCTTTTGATCAGCATCCTCAGAATTCACTACGCTTGCCATCAAGGCGTAAGACAGAATATGTGGCAAATGAGAAACTGCTGCGTAGATAGCATCATGTTGCACACAAGAAATTTTCTTAACAACAGAGCCCACAGATTGCCAAAAGCCCTCAATGAGATCCGTATCTTGTGGTGAATTTTCTTGTAGAGGACAAAGAATGGTCTGCTTGCCTTCAAATAAATCTGCTTTGGCAGCGCTAGCGCCATGTTGTGCACCACCTGCAATCGGATGCGCCGGCACAAACTGACAAGCTTTTTTACCCAAGACTTCTTTGGCAGCCAAAATCACATCGCCTTTGGTGCTGCCGGCATCAGTCAACATAGTGCGAGGCTCTAAGTACGGCTCAATCACCTCAAAGGCAGCGCGCATCTGCGCCACGGGCACGCACAAGACAATCACATCAGATTGCTTTGCCGCCTCAACTAAATCCACAACAGCATCAATCGCACCCATCTTGAGCGCTTGATCTAAATTTGTAGCGCTACGGCCAACACCTAAGACCTTGCTGACTACGCCTGCTTTTTTTAATGCCAAACCTAGAGAGGCACCAATCAAACCAACGCCAACAATAGTGACGGTGCCGTAATTACTGGATGGATTGATGATGGCCATTGGGCTTCTTAAATGTATCTATTAATTTTGAATTACTGCTGCGCCAAAATATCTTTAAAGGCGGCAATAAAAGCCGCATTCTCTTCAGGTAAGCCGATAGAAATACGCAGCCATTGTGGCAGGCCGTAATTTCCAACTGGGCGAACAATAATGCCGCGCTTCAGCAACTCCAAATTAATACGAGCGCCAGCACCATCATCCTCGCCCACTTTCACCAACACAAAGTTACCTGCTGATGGCAGATAAGTTAGGCCAAGTACATCAAATGCTTCGGTGAGTTGAGCAAAGCCAGCGCAGTTTAATTCAAAGCCTTGTTGCAAGAAGGTGGAATCCTGAAACGCTGCGATAGCGGCTGCTTGCGCAAGACTATTGACGTTAAATGGCTGACGAATACGATTAAGTAAATCCGTCAATGCGAGCTGCGCTACACCATAACCAATACGTAAACCAGCCAAGCCATACGCCTTCGAAAAGCTGCGCGACAAAATCATATTAGGGAAACGCTTGACCCAAGCAATCGCGTCATAACGCTGCTCTGGCGTAAGGTACTCGTTATAGGCCTCATCTAAGACCACCACAACATGAGCAGGTACAGCAATTAAGAAATTCTCGATCTCTTTCGCAGTTAAGTAGCTACCAGTAGGATTGTTTGGATTGGCCACAAATACCAACTTAGCTTTATCACCAGCAGCTTTTACCGCATGAAGCATGGCAGGCAGATCATGACCATACATTTCAGTGGCAGCCACTTCAACTGCTTTAGCGCCAACAGCTTGAGTAGCTAATGGATAAACAGCAAAAGCATGTTTAGAAAAAATCACTTCATCGCCAGCTTGAGCAACTGCACGTGCAGCCAATTCCAAGATGTCATTACTGCCATTGCCTAGAGTAATCCAATCCGTCGGAACACCTAAGCGTGCTGACAACACATTCTTTAATTCAAAGCCATTGGAGTCTGGGTAACGACCCAAATCATTCGCAGCCTTGAGCATCGCATCTTGCGCCGACTTAGGCATACCCAATGGATTCTCATTGGATGCAAGTTTCACAATCTTGTTTTCATCAAGGCCGTATTCACGTGCAACTTCACTAATAGGTCGACCGCCAACATAAGGCGCGATGGCATGAATATGCTTTAAACCAATATTGGATTTTGATGTCATGCTGAATGAGGATATGAGCCGAGATTTTTGTAAAAAGCAGCCGTCGTTTTTAACTCCTCTAATGCTTTAGCTACTTTCGCATCTTCAGCATGTCCCGACACATCGATATAAAAGTGATACTCCCAAGTTCCCTTGCGAGCCGGACGAGACTCAAAGCGATTCATGGAAACCCCATGCTTCGCCAAGGGCTCTAACAAGCGATGTACCGCACCAGGCTGGTTATCCACCGACAAGACTAAAGAGGTTTGATCTTTTCCGGTGGACTGACATTCGTAAGTGCCAACCACAACAAAACGTGTTCGGTTATGCGGATCATCCTGAATCTGCGCAGCAACCGCCTGTAATCCATAAGCTTCTTGTGCAGGATCACCAGCAATTGCTGCCAAACTTGGATCAATGGATGCCATTCGGGCAGCTTCGGCATTACTACTGACTGCCTGACGCTTTAAGTGGGGAGCATGCAAACTCAACCATTGCTGACATTGGGCCAAAGCTTGGGCATGTGCACATACGGTTGTGACGCCATCTAGCTTGCCACTCTTCGTTAAGAGATGGTGACGAATAGGCAGCACTACTTCACCGCTAATGCGCATTGGAGAATCTAGAAGTAAATCTAAAGTACGAGAGATGGCACCCTCGCTAGAGTTCTCAACCGGAACTACTCCGAATTGAGCTGCACCCTTTTCAACCGCCTTAAACACTTCATCAAGACTGTTGCAAGGTAGACCTGCAATCGAGTGGCCAAAGTAAGTTTGGGCTGCTTGCTCAGAAAATGTTCCCACTGGTCCAAGATAGGCGATTGTCTGGCGAGACTCCAGGGCGCGACAAGCAGACATTACTTCACGCCAAATAGCAGCGATGCCATCGGGTAATAAGGGGCCCTTACTGATTTCTTGTAAGCGCGCAACAACTTGTCGCTCACGCTCAGGCCTAAACACTGGAGAAGAAAACCCACCTTTAATATGACCCACTTCTTGCGCAGCTTTAGCTCGCTGAGTCAGTAAATCTAAAATTTGTGCATCGAGCGTATCGATCTTGTCACGAATTGGCGCTAGGCGCTGTTCTTCAGTACTCTGGTCTTGAGAGCTCATTAGGCACGCCTTTCAAAGTCACGCATAAATTCCACCAAGGCCTTGACGCCTTCTAGCGGCATTGCGTTGTAAATACTGGCGCGCATACCGCCGGCCGCCTTATGACCACGCAAGGCAACTAAGCCTGCTGCATTGGATTGCTCTAAGAACTGAACATTCAAATTTTCATCCTTCAAGAAGAATGTGACATTCATTCTGGAGCGATATTCTTTAGGAATTCGATTCTCATAAAGACTGCTTTGATCCAGGAAGTTATAGAGTAACTCTGCTTTTTCTTGATTGCGCTTCTCGATCGCCTTTACACCACCCTGCTTGAGCAACCACTTAAATCCCAGCCCAGCCATATAGATTGAAAAAGTTGGTGGCGTATTGAGCATCGAGTCGGTTGCTGCTTGCTTAGACCAATCCCAAATCGAGGGAGTAATCTTCATGCTGTTACCCATCAGGTCCTTGCGCACGATCACAATCGTCACGCCAGATGGGCCAATATTCTTTTGTGCACCACCAAACCAGACGCCGCATTTTGTGACATCCATTTCCTTAGAAAGGATGTTGCTAGAAATATCTGCAACTAATAACTTGCCATTGACATCCGGCACATCTGGAAACTCTACGCCGCCAATAGTTTCATTAGCACAGTAATGAACGTAAGCAGCATCGTCCGATAGTTGCCAAGTAGAGCGATCTGGAATCGTATTGAATTTTTTAGATACTGAAGATGCAGCTAGGTGTGCAACACCATATTTTTCAGCTTCTTTAAATGACTTTTCAGACCAGATGCCAGTGACCAAGAAATCTGCCTTAGGGCCATTCTTGGCCAGGGGCATGAGGTTCATTGGAATGGCTGCATTTTGACCTAAGCCACCACCTTGAAGCATCAATATTTCATAGGAATCCGGGATACCCATGAGCGTGCGTAAGTCTTGTAGCACTTCCTCATAAAGGGCCATGAACTCTTTGCCGCGATGACTTACTTCCATGACGCTAGCGCCTAAGCCCTGCCAATTCAACATCTCTGCAGCAGCCTGCTTCAATACCTCTTCAGGCAAGGTAGCGGGCCCCGCAGCGAAATTGAAAATGCGGCGGTCAAACGTCATGATGAATTATTTAACCTTATATGAATGCCAATTAGGCATCACCAGCTTCATCAGAATTGGAGTCAACCGCTGGATCGGCAGAAACATCTCCACCTTCAAGATCTTCACCATCATCCAAATCATTGTCATCATCAGAATCGCTTTCAGCAATTCGCTGCAAGCCAGATAAACGCGTACCTTCATCGACATTGATCAAAGTGACGCCTTGTGTTGCGCGCCCCATCTCACGAATCTCTGAAACACGTGTGCGCACCAAGATACCACCCGTAGTAATCAACATAATTTGATCTTCAGGAGATACCAAGGAAGCAGCAACCACCTTACCGTTACGCTCAGTTGTCTGGATTGCGATCATGCCTTTAGTACCGCGACCATGACGGGTGTATTCACCGATAGGAGTGCGCTTACCAAAACCATTTTCAGTTGCAGTCAATACGCTGCTCGGAATAGCAAGGCCATTCGCATCAACGACAGCTGCCTCAGCACCCTCAGCGGCTTCGGCTGGCGCAACCAACATCGCGATCACTTGATGACCTTCGCCCAAGTTCATACCGCGCACACCGCGTGCAGTACGGCCCATTGGACGCACATCATTCTCATCAAAGCGCACTGCTTTACCGGCATCAGAGAACAGCATCACGTCATGCTGACCATCAGTGATGGCTGCGCCAACTAAGAAGTCGCTTTCATTTAAGTCGACAGCAATAATTCCGGCCTTGCGTGGATTGGAGAAGTCAGACAAACGTGTCTTCTTGACAGTACCCAAGCTGGTAGCCATAAATACGTAATGATCATCTTGATACCCCTTGATCGGGAGAATCACGGTGATCTTTTCGCCTTCAATCAAAGGGAACATATTGACGATCGGCTTGCCACGTGAGTTACGGCTTCCTTGTGGAACTTCCCACACTTTGAGCCAGTACATACGTCCACGATCAGAGAAGCACAGAATAATGTCATGTGTATTCGCAACGAAGAGGGTTTCAATCCAATCTTCATTCTTCGTAGCGGCAGCTTGTTTGCCACGACCACCACGTTTTTGCGCACGGTATTCACTCAGAGGCTGACTCTTCATGTAACCAGTGTTAGAAAGCGTGACCACCATATCTTGCGGAGTAATCAAATCTTCCGTGAACAACTCGGTTGCATTCATTTCAATAAATGAACGTCGGCCAGAGTCACCACCAGCAATACCAAACTCAGCCTGCACTTCTTTCAATTCAGACTCAATGACTTGAGTGACACGCTCAGGCTTAGCAAGTAAGTCAAGCAAATCAGAGATCTCTGCCATCACATCTTTGTACTCATTCACAATCTTGTCTTGCTCAAGGCCAGTCAAGCGTTGCAAACGCATCTGCAAAATTTCTTGCGCTTGACTATCAGACAGGCGATAGAGGCCAGTTGTTTGCATGCCGTACTCAGGTAATAAGCCCTCTGGACGGTAAGCATTGCGACCGCCTGGGGTATCCGTCTCCGCGCGCGCTAACATCTCACGCACCATGGAAGAGTCCCAAGCTTTGCTCATCAACTCTTGTTTAGCAATGACTGGGTTCGCAGCAGCTTTAATGATGGCAATAAATTCATCAATATTTGCTAATGCAACCGCTAGACCTTCTAAGACATGACCACGCTCACGCGCTTTACGTAATTCAAAAATTGTGCGACGTGTCACTACTTCACGACGATGCTGCAAGAAGTACTCCAGCATTTGCTTTAGATTTAATAGGCGTGGCTGGTTATCCACCAGGGCAACCATGTTCATGCCGAAGTTATCTTGTAGCTGAGTGCTCTTATACAAATTATTAAGAACCACTTCAGGCACTTCACCGCGCTTGAGCTCGATCACAACGCGCATACCTGACTTGTCAGACTCATCGCGCAGATCAGAGATTCCCTCTACTTTTTTCTCATTCACCAACTCGGCAATCCGCTCGAGCAGGTTCTTTTTATTCACCTGGTACGGCAACTCATCGACGATGATGGCTTGACGAGCCCCCTTATCAAGATCTTCAAAGTGGGTTTTAGCTCGCATCACCACACGGCCACGGCCTGTGCGATAGCCCTCTCGAACCCCTTGAACGCCATAAATAATGCCGGCAGTCGGGAAATCCGGCGCAGGAATAATGTCGATTAGCTCATCAATCGTGCATTCTGGGTTGTGTAAGACGTGCAAGCAGGCTGTAACTACCTCATCCAGGTTATGAGGAGGAATATTGGTCGCCATACCCACTGCAATGCCTGAACTACCGTTAATCAGCAAATTTGGCACTTTTGCAGGAAGAATTAGGGGTTCTTTCTCACTACCGTCGTAGTTTGGCCCGAAATCCACGGTTTCCTTGTCCAAATCGGCCAATAACTCATGGGCTATCTTTCGAAGGCGGATCTCGGTATATCGCATTGCAGCAGCGTTATCGCCGTCCACAGAGCCGAAGTTACCCTGTCCGTCAACCAGCATATAGCGCAGAGAGAAGTCCTGAGCCATACGAACAATGGTGTCATACACCGCAGAATCGCCATGTGGATGGTATTTACCAATCACATCGCCAACTATACGGGCAGATTTTTTGTAAGCACGGTTCCAATCGTTGTTTAATTCATACATCGCGAATAAGACCCGGCGATGAACCGGTTTGAGTCCGTCACGCACGTCTGGCAGGGCTCTGCCGACAATGACGCTCATTGCGTAGTCCAAATAGGACCGCCGCATTTCGTCTTCTAGGGATATTGGTAGTGTTTCTTTAGCAGCTTGTTCCATTTAGAAATAATATCATTTTGATGACTGATAGCCCCTATGCTAAGATTCTGTCAGTTTGTACGAAATTGAGATGTGTCGCTTTGCGGTT
>NZ_NCJB01000473.1:0-1380 GCF_002282275.1 Polynucleobacter sp. 39-46-10
CTCAAAAGGATGCTCCTATCATGGCCTTGCTCTGAATGTATCGACTGATTTAGAGGCTTTTTCCCGTATTCACCCATGTGGGTATGAGGGCTTAAGGACGGTTGATATGCAAACCCTTGGGATCAAGGACAATATAGACATTATTAGCCAAACCCTTTTAGGGCATTTGCAAAAGCAACTGACTTCATCATGACCACCAATAAGCCGGATCTCGACACTGCCGCCACTAGCAATAGTCGCCAAGACCTGAATTACGATGCTTCCCGAAAGCAAAAGTCGAGCGAGAAAACTGCGCGTATTCCGATCAAGATCGTGCCCCTAGAGCAGGTGCTCAAAAAGCCTGATTGGATTCGTGTAAAGGCCGCCTCTAATAATTCACGTTTTTCTGAGATCAAAAAAATTCTGCGTGAGAATGAGTTAGTAACTGTTTGCGAAGAAGCAAGCTGCCCCAATATTGGTGAGTGCTTTGGTAAAGGCACTGCTACCTTCATGATCATGGGTGACAAATGTACGCGTCGTTGTCCGTTTTGTGATGTGGGTCACGGCAGACCGGATCCGCTGGATACCAAAGAGCCTGGCAACTTAGCGCGCACCATCGCCGCTTTAAAACTCAATTATGTGGTGATTACGAGCGTTGATCGTGATGATTTGCGCGATGGTGGCGCCATGCATTATGTGGACTGCATTTCTCAATCACGTGATTTATCTCCAGGCACCCGTATTGAGGTGTTGGTTCCAGACTTCCGTGGTCGCCTAGACAAGGCTTTAGATATTTTTTCTGAGCATGCACCTCAAGGTCTGCCCGATGTCATGAATCACAATTTAGAAACCGTACCGCGTTTGTACAAGCAGGCGCGTCCTGGTGCTGACTATGCACACTCTCTGAAGCTATTGAAAGACTTTAAAGAACGCTTCCCCCACATTCCAACCAAGAGTGGATTGATGGTTGGATTGGGTGAGACTGACGAAGAGATTTTAGAAGTCATGCGTGATATGCGTGAGCACAATATCGACATGCTGACTATTGGCCAGTATCTGGCGCCTTCAGGCCACCACCTTCCAGTGCAGCGATATGTTCATCCAGATGTGTTTAAGCATTTTGAGGAAGAGGCTTATGCCATGGGCTTCTCTCATGCGGCCGTGGGTGCGATGGTGCGATCTAGCTACCATGCTGATCAACAAGCACATAGTGCAGGTGTTGTCTAAACATATGCTCCGTAAGTTTGGTGTAGTTCTAGCGCTTGCATTGCTACTTTCTGCTTGTAGTCCCAAGCTAGATTGGCGGACAGTGCAGTCTCCGCAAGATCGCTATAGCGCTTTATTTCCAGGCAAGCCTGAAAAGATTCAACGAAAACTCCCATATCAAAATCAAGAAATTCC
>NZ_NCJB01000474.1:0-1380 GCF_002282275.1 Polynucleobacter sp. 39-46-10
TAAGCTGGATGGATATTTAGGTAAATTTTCAGTCGACTGGAATTTGCAAAATCCAATCGATCCAGAGATGTGCACACGCTGCGGAGCTTGCGTTGAGGTTTGTCCAGAAGGTGCCATTGATGATTCGTTTCAGATTGATCTAGATAAATGCAAATCCCATCGCGCTTGCGTCACAGCCTGCGCTGGTATTGGTGCCATTAATTTTGATCGCGCAGAGCGTCAACGTAATGCTGAATTTGATTTGATTATGGATCTACGCGCTGATCCTCAGATGCGCATGAGTCAAACTCCACAAGGCTACTTTGCCCCTGGAAAAGATCCGCTTGAGCAAGCCTTGGTGGCAAACGAATTATTAGGTTTAGTTGGCGAGTTTGAAAAGCCAAAATACTTTGCTTATAACGAAAAGATTTGTGCTCACGGGCGCAATGGCAAAGTAGGTTGCAGTGCTTGTATCGATGTGTGTTCAACAGGCGCTATTTCTTCCTTATTCAAAAGCGGGCAGGGCACGGTAGAAGTCAATCCGAATTTATGTATGGGTTGTGGTGCTTGTTCAACTGTATGTCCATCGGGTGCGATGCGCTACAACTATCCAAGTGTGACCCATCAAGGTAAAGAGATTAAAACGCTTGCTAATGTATTTGCTGCAGAGAGTGCTAAGGTAAAACAATCGCAAGCGCCTGCTTTGCTGTTGCATTCGCTCAAGGTAGGAACTCAAGCTTTAGATTCCCTTGGACGCTTAGCGCATTTAAGACCAAAGCAATTTGAGGCATTGCCATCTTATGTATTGCCTTACGGAGTTGAGCATATCGCCTCCACTGGTTTAGATCTATGGCTTGGTGCGCTTAGCTATGGTTTTGCTGAAGTCATTCTGCTGCTCACGGGTGATGAAGATCCAGCTTATCGCGCCGCACTAGAAACCCAAGCCGATTTGGGTAATGCAATTTTGGCTGCTTATGGATTTGACGCTAGATTCTCGCTGATTCAACTTGACTCGATAGAAGACTTGCAGCCTGTATCTGCTGCAATGGGCAAGCTGCGTCAACGCGGTTCTTTGCCAGCAATTTGTTCGCCTGCTAGTTTTGGTTTGGGTAACCAGAAGCGTGAAACTATTGAAATGGTTTTGGAGCATTTGCAAAAGCAAGCTAAAACACCACTTCCTGCTGGTGGGGCTGCTTTACCAAAATCTTCCTTCTTGGGTGGCATCAATATTAATAAGGATGCCTGCACGCTTTGCATGTCATGTGTGGGCAGTTGCCCTGAAGGAGCATTGCTAGATAACTTAGATGAACCCAAACTTTCTTTTATAGAAAAGCAATGTGTTCAATGCGGCATTTGCGTTCAAACTTGCCCAGAACAAGCGCTGTCTTTAGCTCCCCGTTT
>NZ_NCJB01000089.1:0-9188 GCF_002282275.1 Polynucleobacter sp. 39-46-10
CGGGACATTTCTCCCTCTTGGGCGCTTTATTCGTTTTGGCGTTAGCATTTGTACCTTGGGTCAGTGCTAGCGCCGTAAAGATTGCAATTGAATGAGTCAGACAAATAACGTATCTACAAACCGTGTAGTGAATTGGTTCAAGTTCTCGAGCCCCAGTACTTTTTATCCGCTTGCCGGAAAACTCATCCCATGGTTTTGGGCACTAACCATTATTTTTGGCATTGCAGGCTTGTGGGTGAGTTTTTTTGTAGCGCCAGTGGACGCGGTTCAAGGACAGGGCTACCGAATCATTTTTGTTCATGTGCCGGCTTCTTGGATGTCCATGTTCATCTATTTAGTGATGGCTGCCTGGGCTGGATTAGGTTTGATATTTAATGCGCGTCTGTCGGCCATGATGGCTCAGGCGCTCGCACCAATTGGTGCTTGGATGGCTTTTTTATCTCTATGGACTGGAGCCTTCTGGGGTAAGCCTATGTGGGGCGCATGGTGGGTATGGGATGCACGCTTAACTTCTGAGTTAATTCTGCTTTTTTTATACCTTGGATTTATTGCCCTACAAGCATCGATTGATAATGTTCGCCGAGCCGATAAAGCAGGGGCAATTTTGGCTTTAGTCGGCGTAGTAAACGTCCCCATCATTTATTTTTCAGTGAAATGGTGGAATACCTTGCATCAAGGCGCCTCTGTTTCCTTAACTAAGGCTCCGGCCATGGCCCAGACCATGTTGTGGGGAATGTTATTAATGGCTTTATGCTTCTGGATGTACTCAATAGCAGTAGGGTTAATGCGTGTACGTGCCATCATTTTGGAGCGTGAGGCCCATACTGACTGGGTTAAGCAATTAAATGAGGTAAAGCGTTAATGTGGAATAGTCCGGCGGAATTCTTTGCAATGGGGGGTTATGCGCTCTATGTATGGAGTAGCTTCGGCATTTGTGCTTTGGTACTCTTGCTTGAGCCTCTGGCTGTTCGGGCACGACACAGAGTGATTGTGCGAAGACTTCAGCGTGAAGTCATGGCGGAACAGTTTGATCAAAAGGGCGGTAAGTGAAACCAAGACATAAACGGGCCGCCATTATTGTTGGCGCACTCATTGCGATTGGCATCGCGGCAGTATTAATTTTGAATGCGCTCAATAGCAATATTGCTTTGTATGTCACCCCCAGCGAGGTTGCTGCTGGTAAGTCACCGGCTGGTCAAGTCTTCCGGATTGGAGGTATGGTGAAAGATGGATCAGTGAAGCGAGATGGTTTGACTGTGCACTTTGTGATTACCGATATGGCGAAAGATATTCCTGTTGCCTATACAGGCATTCTTCCAGATTTGTTTAAAGAAGGTAAGGGTGCAGTTATCCAAGGTCGCTTAAATCCGGATGGACAATTTGTTGCTAGCGAAGTGCTGGCCAAGCATGATGAAAACTACATGCCTCCAGAGGCCAAGCATGCTTTGGATCAGGCTCAAAAAAATGGAAATAAACAATGATTCCTGAGTTTGGGCATTACGCGTTAATCCTCGCTTTATGTGTTGCCATTCTTCAGGGAATTCTTCCATTGGTCGGCGCACATCAAAGTCGCCGTGAATGGATTTTGTTAGCTAGGCCAGCTGCACAAACTGTTTTCTTATTGCTTGCTATTGCCTTCGTCATCCTGGCGTGGAGCTTTTATACGAATGATTTTTCTGTGCTCTATGTTGCAGATCATTCCAACTCTCAAATGCCAGTCATTTACCGCCTGGGTGCTGTCTGGGGTGGTCATGAAGGCTCCCTATTATTGTGGGTTTTCTTGCTATCGACTTGGACATTCTTAGTGGCTCAACTTTCCAAAGCTTTGGATGAGTTTATGGTGGCTCGTGTCATTGGGGTTTTGGGCTTGGTTATTACAGGACTACTCTTATTTGTTCTCTTAACTTCTAACCCTTTTGAACGATTGTTGCCAGCTGCTCAGGATGGGCGATCTCTTAATCCGCTCTTACAAGATCCGGGATTGGTATTTCATCCGCCAATGTTGTATATGGGTTATGTTGGCTTTTCAGTGGCCTTTGCATTTGCAATTGCTTCTTTATTGTCTGGTCGCCTTGATGCTGCATGGGCACGCTGGTCGCGTCCTTGGACAACGGCTGCCTGGGTATTTTTAACTCTGGGTATTGCGCTAGGCTCTTGGTGGGCTTATTACGAATTGGGTTGGGGTGGTTGGTGGTTCTGGGATCCTGTTGAAAATGCCTCATTCATTCCCTGGTTAGTTGGCACTGCTTTGTTACATTCGCTTGCGGTTACTGAGAAGCGTGGTGGATTTAAGAGTTGGACGGTGCTGTTGGCAATTACGGCTTTCTCACTTTCACTTCTCGGAACATTCTTAGTGCGTTCTGGAGTGCTGACTTCAGTGCATGCATTTGCGACTGATCCTAAGCGCGGCATCTTTATTTTGATTTTCTTGGTATTGGTAGTGGGTTCTTCTTTAACTCTCTATGCTTGGCGCGCTCCCAAAAGCACGCTGGGTGGTAAGTTCAGTTTCACCTCCCGCGAAACCTTTATTTTGCTCGGCAATGTTTTCTTGGTGGTATCGGCCGCATCAGTGCTCTTGGGTACGCTCTATCCCTTGCTGATCGATGCTCTGCACCTAGGAAAGATCTCAGTGGGTCCTCCGTATTTCAACAGCGTATTTGTACCCATCATGATTCCTTTGCTGGTCTTAATGGGAATTGGGCCGTGGACCAATTGGAAGAACTCCAATCTCGTGGATGTCATTAAGCGCTTATGGATTGCAGCTCTAGTGGCAGTGATTGCCGCCGCTTTGATTCCCTTTACCATGGGTGAATTTACCTGGCTCAGCAGTCTTGGTTTCTTACTAGCATTCTGGGTAATTTCCTCAGGTGTTTTGCAGATCATTCGTCAAGCAAAAGCAGGCAAGCCCACACGTTCCTTTATTGGTATGCAGGTAGCGCACCTGGGTATAGCAGTGTTTGTTATTGGTGTCACTATGGTGGGTGCGTACCAAGAAGAGAAGGATGTACGTATGCTGCCTGGTGAAAGTGTTAGTGTTGGCGGTTATCAAATTCAGCTTCAAAGCGTTTCTGCTGTGCCTGGCCCAAACTACAACGCAATGCAAGGCACCTTCTTGCTTTCTCGTAATGGGAAGTTGGAAGCTACGATGTACCCAGAAAAACGTAGCTACTTCTCTTCCACTATGCCAATGACTGAGGCTGCAATTGATGCGGGCCTCACCAGAGATATTTATGTCTCATTGGGTGAAGAGCTCGAAGATAAAGCATGGGCTGTACGTGTCTATTACAAGCCCTTTGTTGATTGGATTTGGGGCGGATGTCTATTGATGGCTCTGGGTGGCGTTTTGGCAATGTCAGATAAGCGCTATCGTATGAAATTACGCAAGGCAGCAGTATGAAAGCCAAGTTTTTAATTCCACTTTTCTTGTTTGTAATTTTGGTTGGATTTTTAGCGATAGGCTTGAATCGCGATCCACATGAAATACCTTCGCCACTAATTGGCAAGCAAGCCCCTGCTTTTGAACTCCCGCAATTAGCTGATCCTCAAAAAACCTTTTCACCAGACAGTATGAAAGGTCAGCCTTGGATTTTGAACGTCTGGGCTTCTTGGTGTGTTGCTTGCCGTGAAGAGCATCCCGTTTTGGTTGAGTTAGGTAAGTTGGGTGTCGCGCCAATTATTGGCTTGGATTACAAAGACAAGCGTGAAGATGCGATGGCGATGCTTGCTCGCCAAGGCAATCCCTATGTTTTATCTGCCTTTGATGCGAACGGTCGCGTTGGTATTGACTACGGTGTGTATGGTGTTCCAGAGACATATGTTATTGATAAGGCTGGGGTGATTCGGTTCAAACATATCGGCCCAATCACAATGGAGCTATTGAATAAGAAGATTATTCCTCTATTGGGTGAGCTTAAGTGATGTTGCGTAAGCTGATCCTAGCTAGTCTTACAAGTATTGCGATTGCTTGTGCGATGAATGTTGCTTTAGCTAAAGACGCCACTCCGCTCGCAGATGATCCGGTCACAGAGCAGCGCTTGATTGCAATTTCAGAAGAAATGCGTTGTCTGGTTTGCCAGAATGAATCCCTTGCGGGTTCACGATCTGATTTAGCGAATGATTTGCGTAAAGAAATTCGGATTTTGATTGGTGAAGGTAAAACCGATAAGCAAATTCGGGAGTTTATGGTGGAGCGCTATGGCGACTTTGTCTTATATCGCCCACCCGTAAAGCCAATCACTTGGATTTTATGGATAGGCCCTTTTGTGATTTTGCTTGTTGGCATTATTGGCCTAGCAGTGTATTTACGCCGCAGAAATCAAAGAGTGCCAAGTACTACGCTGTCCGCAGAGGACAATCGTCGTATTGATGCACTACTTCGGGATGCAAAATCCAGTTCAACAGAAAATGCACATGACTAGTTTTTTAATACCCGCCCTCCTTTTGTTGATCTTGGTCTTGGTCTTATTGCTTCGCCCATTATTTTTCCCAGCTAAAGAATCTGAGACTTCTCGTCGTCAGATGAATGCTGCTATTTATCGCGAGGAGCTCGATAAGCTCGAGGCTGATCGTTTGGCGGGCACGGTTGATGCTGATAGTTACGAGCAAGCTCATGCAGAAATGCGTCAGCGCCTTTTTCAAGATACGGATGAGGCGGATGATCTTGCTGTATTGGGTTCCCCAAAGAAAACTATTGTTGGAATTTGTCTGTTTGTAGTTTTGCTTTCAGCAGGTTTTTATTTCTATCTTGGTGATGCTGCTCGAATTGCCGAAAAGAGTGCTGAGCAGCCAATGACTCAAGAAGCTGTTGAAAAGATGGTTACTGAGTTTGCTGCCAAGATGGAGAAGGAGCCTGATAATTTAAAGGGCTGGGCTATGCTGGCACGCTCCTACCGAATTTTGGGTCAGAATGCTGAGGCCGCAAAAGCCTATGCTCGTGCAGGCTCTTTTGTGGATGCTGACCCACAGTTGTTGGCTGACTATGCTGATGTATTGGCGGCAAATGCAAATGGTAATTTTGCTGGTAAACCACAACAATTAATTAACAAAGCTTTGGCGCTAGATCCAAACAATCTATTGGCACTGTGGCTTTCTGGAACTGCAGCCTTTAATGCGCAAAACTACAAAGCCGCTGTGCAATCTTGGGAAAAGCTGGAAAAGCAATTACCCCCTGAAACAGATGAGGCGAGAGCGATTGCCGGCTCTATTGCTGAAGCGCGTAGCAAAGGTGGGTTAGTGCCAGCTACTGCACCAGCGATTAATAATCGAGGGGTGAGTGGGCGAGTGGGAATATCTTCCGCGCTTCAATCTAAAGTTAAAGCGGGTGATACTTTGATGGTGATTGCTCGTAAGCCTGGTGAACGTATGCCAGTCGCAGTTCTCAAAACCCCGGTGACTACTTTCCCGGTGAGCTTTGTATTAAATGATGCTTTGGCAATGAGCCCAAATGCCTTGATCTCTCAATTACCTGAGGTGTCAGTTGAGGTGCGTATCTCTAAAACGGGTATGGCAATGCCGGAATCTGGCGATTTGATTTCTTCTGCGCAAACCATCAAAGTGGGCACGACAGATGCCCGCTTGATGGTCGATCAAGTTAGACCTTAATTAACCTCGACCAACAAATGGCATATTGCTTGCCATGATGGTCATCGTCAGAATATTGCTCTCTGGAGGTAGTTGAGCCATATGTAGCACTGCTTGCCCAACATGATCCACATCCATTAATGGCTCAGCTTTCTTTGACCCATCGGCTTGCAAAATTCCGGCGGCCATAGGGATGGTCATTTCAGTACCGGCATTACCAATATCAATTTGACCGCAGGTGATGTTGAAAGGACGACCATCTAATGCAATGGACTTGGTTAATCCAGTGATGGCATGTTTGGTGGATGAGTATGGGGCAGACATCGGGCGGGGTGCATGTGCTGAGATGGAGCCATTGTTAATGATGCGTCCACCTTGAGGTGACTGCGCCTTCATCATGCGAATTGCTTCTTGTGAGCAAAGAAAAGCCCCGCAAAGATTGGCATTGACCACGTTCATCCATTGTTCGTAGCTGATCTCTTCCATCGGGATTGCTGGAGCACCCATACCAGCATTATTAAAGAGCACATCAATACGACCAAAGTGTTTTTGGATCTCTGAAAATAACTGCTTTACTTGTTCTGGTCTACCCACGTCGCAGGCAAGAGCTAAGCAGTTTTGGCTATTTCCGCCAATATCTTGAATGGCTTTATTCAGTTTCTCAAGGTTTCTACCGGTTAAGACAACTTGAAAGCCGCCATTGAGCAGCGCTTTTGCAGCTGCCTTGCCAATACCCGTTCCAGCTCCCGTAACCAGGGCTACCTTATTGAGGTTTGAGTTCATTTTGATCCTAAGGGTTCTTTGAAAACATTCATCTTATCCTAAATGATTCGGGATGAATTCATTCCACTCTTGATCTTTGGGCTAGGGGCATAATGGCAAAAACAAGAAGAATTCTTATGGACTTCATACGCAAAAATATCTACAACCCTATCGCATTTGGCATAGCCTTTTTGGTTCTGGTGGCGATACTTTTTGCTACCTTATGGGTTTTGGTGCCCCCGCCGCCCAGGTCCATCCAGTTGGCAACGGGCTTGCCTACTGGCCTGTATCAGCAGTTTGGTGAAAGACTTCAGAAAGAGCTTACGGAGGAAGGAATTTCTCTACGCTTAAGAACGACTGGCGGCACAAGTGATAACTTGGCCTTATTGAATGATCCGCATTCAGGCGTCGATTTTGCAATGGTTCAAGGTGGAGTGGCAGACTTATCCAAGCATCCCAAACTGGTCTCTATTGCAGGAGTGTTTTATGAGCCTGTATGGGTTTGGTATCGAGAGGCTAGCTTTCCTAATGAATCTGGGCGCTTGGGCTTATTGAGTCAGCTGAAAGGTAAGCGCGTTTCCATTGGCAATGAGGGAAGTGGTACCTTGAGTTTAGCTTCGCAATTGCTCGAGGCAAGCGGATTAAGCATGAATGATATCCGCACTGAAAAGCTCAAGCCCTTAGAAGCATTGGAAAAATTTAAAAAAGGGGAGTTAGACGCTATTTTTTTAGTGAGTGCTGCCGAAGCGCCTTTACTTAAAAGTTTTTATGAAACGCCCGGCATTCGCTTAATGAGTTTTGAACAGGCTGAAGCTTATGTTCATTTATTTCCATTTCTTTCTAAGGTAACGGTGCCACGTGGGATGGTCAGTATTGCGTATGACTTGCCTCGTCAAGATATTCAGGTGTTGGCAGCAACAGCTACCTTGGTGGGCAAGGAAGGCATTAGCCCTGCTTTAGTGACATTATTACTTGGCGATACTTACGATATTCTGAAATCCTATGCCTATCTACAAAAGCCTGGAGAGTTTCCATCGGGTACTGGTCTTGATTTTCCTTTGCATGTGGATGCAGAAATCTATTTAAAAGACGGACCTTCTTTATTGCATCGCCATTTACCTTTCTGGACTGCGGTATGGATTGGGAGGTTCGCAAAAATCGTCATCCCACTGTTGGTGATTTTTATTCCCCTGTTTACCTACATTCCTGCGGCCAAAAATTTGTTATTACGACTCAAGCTATCTAGAGTTTATGAAGAGCTGAAGTTAATAGAAAAAAACGCTGCTAATCCAGACTTGAAAGAAAAGAACTTTAAGGAATTGGAGGATATTGAGAGAAGGGTGGGCAATATCAAGGTTTCTATGCTGGACGCAAAAGAGTTATATGACTTAAAGGGGCATGTAGGAGAGGTACGTGGCCGTTTGAATTTGCATTCCTAAGTTGATTGCTAAAAGCCTAAAATAAGCCCATGACTCTCTCAAGCCTTTTACCCCCGCTGACTCCCGTTAAGGAATTACCTCAATCTTTGCGAGATCAGGGTTATGCAGTGTTATCCGCACAGGAGGTGGCAAAAATAGCGCATGTGGATCTAGAGCAGCTCTTAAGCCTCAACCAGTTTTGGGAAGGTTTGCCGCGCGATCCGTATCTAAAGGATGGGGGGCGCTACCGCTTTCGACGCCATTCAAGCTTCGAGATGAAGGGTGAAAGTCTGACCATAGTGCCGCATCGTGCCCATTGGCAGTCAGTTGACTACAACGCCTTGCATGGCGGCATCGAGCGCTGGTTTGAACCCTCGCAGGTTCAGCTTACCAACAATCCTGCCTGGCAATCTCTTTTGCTGGGGCTGGCCAACGTATTAAGCGGCGTAAAGCAGGTGAATACTTGGTTTGTTGAGGCGCATCAATTTCGGATTGATACGACTGATGGAATTGGTCGCCCAACTCCCGAAGGTGCGCATCGTGATGGCGTGGATTTTGTAGCTGTCTTTTTGCTCAATCGAGTTGGCATTAAGGGTGGTGAGACTCGCATTTTTGATGCAAATGGTTCTGCCGGTTTGAGATTTACACTTTCTGAACCTTGGTCTTTATTGTTGATGAATGATGAACGTATGATTCATGAGTCCACCCCGATTCAGCCTTTAGGGCCTCACGGCTACAGAGATACTTTGGTGCTCACCTTTCGCTCGAATGGTTTTCAGGATTCACCAGGTCGTAGTCAGCAGTAAGTCCTATGCGCTTTAAACCTACCGGTTACACCCCTTTCATGCTCATGGCGCAAACCTGCGCGCTGCTTGGTTTTGCTTGCTACGCTGTCGTGTTAACAACATTGCAAGACGAATGGCATCTCAGTAATTTGCAGTCTGGTTTAATTGCGAGCGCTTTTTTCTTTGGCTATATGCTGATGGTGCCGTTAGCAACAGCCCTGACGGATCGTGTCGATGCAAAAAAAATCTATCTTGTAGGTGGTCTGTTGGCTACAAGTGGACTGCTTGGCATGGGCATCCTTGCTGATAACTTCTGGACTGCCCTGATCTTTATGGCGATTAATGGGGCTGGTTTAGCGGGTACCTATATGCCTGGCTTAAAGATTCTTTCTGATCGTATTAAGACCGGAGAATTGAGTCGTCATATTGCTTTCTATACGGCTTTCTTTGGCATTGGTACTGGCTTTTCATATCTTTGCTCAGGCTGGATATTGGATGGCTTAGGTTGGCGCTATGTTTTTGGAATCATCGCCTTAGGCCCATTTACCGCATTATTGATTGTGCTGATATTTATCCCTGCACTCACTCATGAAAAATGGCATGGCCCTATTCATGTTCGATTGCATGATATTTTTCCGGTGGA
>NZ_NCJB01000475.1:0-1377 GCF_002282275.1 Polynucleobacter sp. 39-46-10
ATTCGTTGGTTGCGTTGTGATGCTGTTTGGCAGCCACCCACTATTAGCCTATGCGATCGTTGGCTTGGGTGCTGCAGCCTACTCACCAGCAAAATACGGCATTTTGACCGAGCTGCTACCCCCAGAAAAACTGGTTGCAGCCAATGGCTGGATTGAGGGGCTTACTGTAGGCTCCATCATTTTGGGGACAGTGCTAGGCGGTGTTCTGATTAGCAAATCCGTGTCGCAGAGCCTTTTAGGTTTTGATATGCCGATTCTAGAAACTAGCATTGATACGGCTGCAGAGTCTGCCATTCTCATCATCATGATGATTTATGTGCTAGCTGCACTTATTAATTTGCGTATTCCTGACACCGGGGCACGTTATGAGTCCCAAAAAACCAATCCAATCGAGCTGGTAAAGGACTTCTCCATCTGCTTCAAAACCCTCTGGGCTGATCGCTTAGGGCAGATCTCTTTGGCGGTCACCACGCTATTTTGGGGTGCCGGCGCCACGCTGCAATTTATTGTCATTAAGTGGGCTCAAGTTGCCTTGCATATGACTCTATCTCAAGGAGCCATCCTGCAGGCGATCTCCGCTGTCGGCGTTGCTGGAGGTGCAGTTTGGGCTGCTTGGCGCATACCACTTCGTAGCTCCCTGAAAGTCCTTCCTTATGGCATTGCCATGGGTCTAGTGGTTTGCATCATGGCAATCTACAACTCAGACATGCTGCCAAATACAACTATTTGGACCATTGGCAAGTTTGAGATCTCACTCAATTTACTGCCAGCATATTTCTTGTTAATACTGGTAGGCTGGTTAGCGGGCTACTTTGTGGTCCCAATGAATGCACTACTTCAGCATCGCGGGCACGTCCTAATGTCTGCAGGTCATTCCATTGCCGTACAAAACTTTAATGAGAACATTTCCGTACTGATGATGCTATTAATCTACTCAGGATTAATTTGGCTGGATGCATCGATCCAAGCTGTGATTATTGGCTTTGGTGTCGCGGTCAGCGCGATCATGTGGCTAGTTATTAAACGTCATAAAGCCAATCAGGCTGAATATGACTCGATGCATTTAATTGGCGAGCATAAGCACTAAGCACTAAGCAAAATGATTAGATATTTTGCAGGACAGATTTAGCAAGCAATAGGTCCTGCCAAAATAGCGCCTTATCCTTAGGCCTAGCAATCATCTGATTTAATTCAAAGGTTGCGATGAGCGGTAAATCCTCTGCGCCATCTGCATTGATTGCCAAAACAGTTTCACGCAGCTCTGGCAATCCATCGCGTTCACCAGATAATTTTTGAGCGGCAGAACCACCAAACGCAATTGCAACAATGGGGGTTCCATCCGATGGCAATAGCTCAGGATTGAACACTTCTGCAAAT
>NZ_NCJB01000090.1:0-9141 GCF_002282275.1 Polynucleobacter sp. 39-46-10
AACCTAAAACGAATAGCCATCTTACTGTCAATCTTGGGGCAAAAAAAGAGCTTTGTATTAGGGTTTTACATTAGCCACTAGCAATAAAAGTCGTTTTAAAAAAACTTACGACTTTGTTCTCGTAATGTAGGCCAGAAAAGATTGACCACCAAACCGGCAATAACCAAACTTGCGGCCTCGACTTTCCAAGCTGGCAAAGCCTCACCCAAAAAGAAGGCAGATGCCCCTATGCCAAAGATGGGTACTAGCAAGGGTGCGGGAGCCACTACAGCTGCTGGATGCTTCGAGAGGAGCCAGCCCCAAGCTGCATATCCAAATAGGGTGTTCGCCCAGGACTGCCAAAGTACACCGACCCAAGCTCCCATAGGGGCTGCCAGGGTTATTTCCCATAAATGACTGGCACCGCCCTCAAAGATGAGTGCAACAAGTAGTAATGGAGGTATAGAGAATGCGCTTGCCCAAATAACATAAGACAGCATATTGATGGCACCTGCCCTGCGGCTTACTGTATTAGCAACACCCCAGGAGAAACCGGCAAATACCACTAAGGCCAAACCCAAGAAAGTGGTTGTGGCATCAGTATGCAGCGCAATAATTCCAAGGCCAATCATGGCAATTGCAACTGCAACTGCTTGATAAGACTTGAGCCCCTCTTTAGCAAAGAGCATTGC
Organism: Polynucleobacter sp. 39-46-10; assembly: GCF_002282275.1. Taxonomy (NCBI): domain Bacteria; kingdom Pseudomonadati; phylum Pseudomonadota; class Betaproteobacteria; order Burkholderiales; family Burkholderiaceae; genus Polynucleobacter; species Polynucleobacter sp. 39-46-10. Next base: position 672 of record NZ_NCJB01000090.1, read on the forward strand.
AAAACCAATCGTAAAGAAAACTTGCGTCTGAACTACCAATGAAGCCAAGCCTGGTGAAATCTGACTATTGACTGCGTAATACATCACCCCAAACTGCCCTACCCCAGTTGCCAAACCATAAATACACAAATTAACCCACGACACTTTGGGTCTGCGTAGAAAAAATACAAAAGGCAACAAAACAAAGATGTAGCGTAATGCAGCAAAGTAAAACGGTGGGAAAGAAGCCAGACTATTTTTAATAACTACAAAGTTAGTGCCCCATACCGCCACAATTCCTAAAGCCAGAAGTAAATGACTGACTGGCAATTGATTGTGCGACTGATGATCGCGCAGAGCTTGTGAACTATTCACCAGTCAGTAATTCAGCGGCGCGTTGCGCAATCATCATCGTAGGTGCCGCAGTATTGCCAGAAGTAATTGTTGGCATCGCAGAGGCATCAACCACCCTCAGATGATGAATACCCCGAACTCGTAATTTTGAATCCAGCACTGCCATCGGATCATCATCGCGCCCCATCTTGCAGGTGCCTACTGGATGAAAAATCGTTGTACCAATATCTCCAGCAGCTTTGACGAGTTCTTCATCACTTTGATATTGCTTACCTGGCTTGTACTCATCTGGCGTGTATGGCTTGAGCGCTGGGCTTTCCACAATCTTGCGTGTGAGACGCAATGAGTCGGCGGCCACTTTGCGATCTTCATCGGTCGATAAATAATTGGGTGCAATCACTGGGGGCACTTCTGGATCGATCGAGCTGATATGCACACTACCGCGAGATGTTGGTCGCAAGTTACAAACGCTCGCGGTAATCGCATTAAAAGAATGCAAATCTTCACCAAACTTTTCTAGTGATAATGGTTGCACGTGATATTCCACATTGGCCGATGGCTGCTCAGGTGAGCTGTATGCAAAAGCACCTAGCTGCGATGGTGCCATCGACATCGGGCCAGAGCGCTTAAACACATACTCCATACCAATTAACAGCTTGCCAAGCAAAGAGTTCGCTTTGGTATTGAGAGTCTTAATGCCATTGACCTTGTAGATCATGCGCAATTGTAAATGGTCTTGTAAGTTTTCTCCTACGCCTGGTAAATCTGCGATGACGGGGATGCCCAGCTTATTGAGATGCGCAGCTGATCCAACACCCGAGCGTTCTAGAACCTGCACGCTGCCAATGGCACCTGCACTCAGAATCACTTCGCCTTGATTGGCAGCACCAGAAGCGGTGCAATGCACATCGATGGTTTTGCCATCCTTAATGTATTGAACTCCGTAGCAATCTTTGCTATTCGAATCAATCAATAATGTATTGACCATCGCTTCAGTAACTACCGTGAGGTTGGATCGCTTGGCAGCATCACGCAAAAATGCTTTGGATGTATTGAGGCGCCAACCTTTGCGCTGACTCACATCAAAATAACCCACTCCAAAGTTATCACCTTGGTTAAAATCATCTGATGATGGGATGCCTGCTTGTACGGCTGCCTCCCTAAAGATATCCATGATGGGCCAACGCAAGCGCTGTTTAGAAACCGTCCATTCACCGCCTTTGCTATGCCACTGATTAGCAGCGCCGTGATAATCCTCAAACGATTTATAGCGACGCAATGCGTTTTCCCAGGACCACGAATCATCGCCAGTTGCAGTCACCCAGGAGTCATAGTCACCCGTCTGACCACGCATATAGATCATGCCGTTGATAGAAGAGCAGCCACCTAAAACTCTACCGCGCGGATATAGCAGTGAGCGTCCGTTTAGACCTTTTTCAGCAGCGGTCTTAAAGCGCCAGTCTGCCCTTGGATTGTCAATGCAATATAAATAGCCAACTGGCACATGTATCCAAATGTAGTTGTCGTTCTTGCCAGCCTCAATCAACAGCACCCGTTTGGCAGGATTCTCAGTTAGGCGCTTAGCCAGCATGCAACCTGCGCTGCCTGCGCCAATGATGATGTAGTCGTATGCGTCTTGATGACTTGTTGTACTCATGTGTCCACTCTTATAGATGCCAATTTTTAAACTCTATTATTTACCAAATCTTGCAATACGAAGAAATTGAGCAATTCGGCAAAAAATGGCAAATACCCGTCTAAAATGGACCTATGCATGTCAATGAAAAGAACCGCACCCCCAAGAAAGAAGATCTTGATGAGGGCCCAAGTAAATCCGAGCTAAAGCGCCAGATGACTGAGCGCCAAAAACTGGCTGAGGTTCTGGCAGCGCTTAGTAGCGATGCCTTAAAGACTATTTCCCTAGATGAGGCCATTAAGGCTGCTATTGCAGAAACCAACAAGATCAAAAGCTTTGAAGCCATACGTCGCCACAAGCAATACCTTGGCAAGCTCATGCGCTTTTTAGATGAAGAGGAGCTTGATGCGATTCAAAAGCGCTTGGATGCAATTCAGGGTGTTAGCAAGGCAGAAACTGCAAAACTGCATCATCTAGAATCTTATCGTGATCGCTTGATTGCGAATGATGAAACCTTTACTAAGATGATTGAGCAATATCCCGATATGGATATTCAGAATATGCGCACACTCATCCGTAATGCCCGTAAAGAAAAAGAGGCCAATAAACCCCCTAAGGCTTATCGAGAAATCTTCCGCGTCTTAAAAGACATGGGCATTTAAAATCCTGAGACATACTAAGCTCTTCGGGGGCTAGTTTCTACTCTTCAGAAGATCCTAGGTGATTGATTTAATTAAAGCTTGTTGAATTTTTGACGCCACACAAAATGGCGAGATGCGTATTAAATCTTCAAGTTCGCCGAAGGCATTTCTACCCAGCGATACATATAGTTGGCGGTAATAGCACTGCACACCACAACCCCCAGCATTAAGCTAATTGCAATTAGACCGCTCTCTTGAGCATGCACTCCAGAAGCAATGTAAAGCGTATTCGCTAGCAAAATAAAGGCAAAGTGAATCAAGAAAGCACAGTAAGAGCGCGGGCTCGCCCAAACAATAGTGCGCAATAGAAATGCTTTTGCTTTTGAGCTTGTTACACCCAGACTTGGATAGCTAGAGTTGCCCCATACGAATAAAAGCAAAGCCACAAACCAAGCCAAGAAGTTGCGTAACCACACGTCATGCAATGTGGAGATCGCAATAATCACCCCAATAGCAATGAGTGCAAACTTAGCTAAGCCTTGAAGCTTCTGATTGGCAAAGTTCTTGGCAAGATAAGCCAATACACCAAGGCTGTATGAGCCAATAAAGTAAATAAAGTAGGCCTCGTATTGATTGGAGCGATTGAAGTACAGCAAAGAAGCAGTCGCCATAATGCTGATGAACCAAATCAAAGCTTGGTAAGAAGAAAAAGTCATCAGCAATACCGCTAGTACTGAATACAACTGCCAATCAATCGCCACATACCAAACACCAGCAGAAATAGAATCAAGCCCCAATATGCCTTGCAAGAAAAAAAGATGCGCCAGGAACTGACTGAGCATTTCTTGCTCCCCAACGAACTCATCATTGACCCAAAAGCGCGCAATCCAAGCACACAGAATAGTAAAAATCAAAGCAGCAATATAAGGCGCAAACAGGCGTAAATAGCGATTGATGATGACGCGCAATAAATTCTGGCTACTGAATTTCGCATTGGCAAATCGTGTGAGTGACTGGGTTGCGAGATAGCCTGCCATGACTAAAAAGATTTGTACTCCATAGCGACCATACTCAAATAAGAAATTCATCACACCCGGCAAGAATGCTCGCGCATCTTCTGCAATCTGACCATAACTCGATAGGTGATGCAGAATGATCAATAGCGCTGCAAAGACCTTGAGAAGGTCTATCAAGAAAATGGGCTGGGCGTGCTTCAAAACAGAGATGGGGCGGGACTCAAACCAAACAATTAAACAATTAAACAATTAAACAATTATTTGGATTTTGTCTTACCCATCAAAGAAGTGAGCATGGGATTACTACTAGCAAGCTCTTTTTTTGTTTTTGCAATACGTTCTGCAGCGCCAGGCTTTGGCGTCTTAGCAGCATTTTTCATGCGCTGTGCCGTGGTCAAAGCTAAGTTCTTATAGAGATCTGTTTTTTTCATTGTCATCGTGATTAAGCTCCTAAATGGATCCCGGGATTACTTTGTCAATGAACGTGCAGCCAGGCCCAAGAAAAGCAATGACCAGCCTTGTAAGAGTAGTTCGATTGCGATGAGTAGGCCAGGTAACCACAAACTACTTTCTGGGTAGCCATTCATGATGAGAACACCCATCAAGATAGAAATCGCAGAAGACAATACCAACCAGAACCATTCACGGAAATGACGGTGCTGAAATGCGGAGATCAAACGTAGAAAGCCGGTCACAAAAAAGATGGCGGCAAGCCAGAGGGTAATAGCCTCTAGAGCAGGAATTGGAAAGGCCCAAGTGTAGATGCCAGTTGCGATATACAAAACCGCTAAAACTATTTGAATGCCGACACTCTTCCAGCCAGTGGATTTGAGGGCATGCGCAAATTGCACTGCGCCACCAAAAATCAAGAATGCACCCAGCACATTAATAGTGACAAATGAAAACAATGTCTGGCCAGCAACGCCAATCATCCCTAAGGCAATAAACACAATTCCCATGCCAATGAGTGCGCCAGGCACTTTTGCAGCTGCGCCCAGAACTGCAGCGCGGATTTCTTTAATTTGCGTCAGGGATAAATCAGTCATTTGCAGGCTTTCGAAGAAAATTAGTTATTAAAAACTCTAGTACGCCTATTATCTCAGGGTTTTAGAGCATCAATAAGGCTAATCAAGTCCTTAAACGCACTGCTTGGCCTGGAAAAACGGGTATTCTTACTTCTTTTATATGGCCAGTTAACTCGCCACCAGCATAAGAAAGTATTCAATTTAGATGGACACTACATTAACCGTTGTGCTCGGCATTGTTGCCATGTTGTTACCTCTAGTCGTAGGTCGACTGGTCTGGAAGCGTTTTGACCAGTACTTTGGTCGCAACGATGAAGCCTATATGGATAGCTTGGAATACTTCCTTAAAAAGATTGGTTTCACTATTTTGATTGCCTTCATCCTATTGTGGCTTGGTATCAGCTTGGTTTTCAGTGGCAGTCCTAATTATTAAGAGTAGCTAAGAGAATAAAAAACTAGGAATTCGCCACCATCATGAATGATCAACTCCTCACGATTCTCAAGAAAGCAAAACTCAACTTTGCAGTACTGGGGAGCATTTTGGTGCTCGCGATTGTTGGTAAGTTAACCAATCCTGAGTTCACCAACGGGATCTTCTTAATGGCGGATCAACTGGTTTCAGAACTCATTCTGCTATTTGTTGCCATAACCTTGGGTGCATTTATCCCGAACTTCAAGCTAGTGGTACTAGGCGCAATCGCTGCCTTCGTGGCCGCAGCTGTTGCCATTCAAACAGGTGTGTTTACTTATCTGACAATTGACTACCTGTTTGCCGTGTTGATAGTAGTTCTAGGCTTTGCATCGATTGCTAATTTGTATAGGCATTACAGAGAATTTCAGTTTTAAGGCTGGCCTTACTTATCCTTAAGATAATCCAATACAGGATTTATCTCAGGCAAATCTTGCTCCATGAATGAATTAAGCTTTTTATCTGATATCACCTGAATTGACACGTTTTTTACCTTCATCAACCATATTAGTAGACGTTATCGTTCTTAGGTTCTCTAGGTTTTGCCAAAGCACGGCTCTTGGCACTGAAATCCTCATTGCTGTAATGCAACCATCCAGCAAGCCCTCTTTTGTAAGCAGCCGATCAATTGCTTTTTTTAGACTGATAAGAACACTATCGCCATAAGCAGCCCTTGCTTTTTCAGTCGCTTGATGCAGTTCTTTTTTATGTACTTTCATCATCGCTAGATCAATTACATCTCGGCTAAAGACGCTATCGTCACTCCATCGGTCTGCATTCGCCAAAAGCTTGCTAGCCACCAAATCTACTCTTGATAGAGTGGCAATATCTCCAACGCAGTCCTTGTCTTTAGGGGCATCAAAGGCAATACGCCCTTCTGAGATAATTTCAAACTTAATATTGACTTCCCCAACACGTAGCATGGCTCGAATACCGTATTGATCTGTGCGAATGTCACGAGCTAAAACCAATTCTCTACCACTTTTTGTAATGGCTGCAATTCCCTCTGGCCCCGTTAGCAATTCCCGTAGAGCTCGATAACCTATGAGATCCGAAACTAAAAAATCAATATCTACCGATTCTCGATACTCTCCATTCATTAAAGCAATTGCAGTTCCACCACCAAAATAACAGGCATGATCTTTAAGGGCTTGAGCATCCAGTCTTTGAAGAACCTCGAAAATTTTTTGATGATGCTCGCGCTTAAACAAGTAAATTCTCCATTCCTTTTTCCGCAATCAATCTTTGCATTAGAGCTCGTTCATGACTATCGATTTGCTGCATATCTAAGAAGCGTTTATTGCGCTCATAAATTCCCCTAGCCTGCTCATCAGTAATAAGTGTGTTGACGTCTAACTGCCAGGACAAAGCTGTCAGCTGCGGGTAATCGCCAATCCGAATATGCGGATCTTCAAGTACCAATGAATTTGTTGGCTGCCCCTCATCTCCAGTCAAGATCCCCAAATGGAGCCCAAGCGCATTGCAAACCTGCAAATACGCCCCCAAGCTAACAGAGGTTTCACCCTTTTCAATTCGATGCAAAGTCACCCGTGAAATCCCCGCTGACCTAGCTGCAGACTGAGCGCGTACACCTAATGCCTTCCTTTGGGAGGCAATCTTTGCACCTAAATCAAGCTGCTGAGTTAGCAATGAATTGTTCATAATGTTTCTTATTATATACAAATTATGTATTTTGTAAACTTTAAGAAACATTAAATAAGGCATTACCGCTAAGTGTAATTAGCATCATGCCGATGGGATACCCCAAAGACTGGATCAAATTCTGGATCTCTAACCCACTTGCTTATTTGTCGGTTATTCCGGGTACGTAGTCGATGGTCGTATACCTTGCGATACCAGCGCGGCGCAGTACCGCTTATCGTCATCTGACTGTCAGAGTGATAGCGTGCAATCGCTTTTCGACCCAATACAGATCGTGGATCATGACGCGGAGATCGGACTCCTGGAATATGGGATTTCCAGTCGATTAAGACCCACTCATAGTCATGCTGCTGATTCTTTCTTCTAAATGTACGTGACATAACAAACTCCTTTTGATAGTTACGTCATGTCGATCTCCTTAATAGAATTAGTGACCAAGACTCAAGCGATGTGAGTAAATAAAAAAATTGCTGCAATTCATGATGAGACAGTACAGAGCCCATGCACGATGAAAAAATAATTTTGTATTGAAAATTTTAACGAAGCAAAAAAACCATCTTTAGTACATGGTTTGATTTAGTCAAGAAGGTATATTTGATAAACCTAAAAAATTAGACTATTAATTACTTTAGTTAAATTTGTAACTATAAGATTCTTGCTGACTTATCAGTTGAACCGACTTTTGAGTGACCGATAAAAACCAAACCCTTTTATCTATTTGTGGCTTAATATCCTCAAAGACATCGGGGTTCAATATGGCAACACACCAAGCTGGATTCTCATCTCGCACAGACTCATAGATGATTGCTTGAACATCAGTCTTTCGCACCACTCTAGCTATCTCTTGGGTCTCGAGATAGCGATCCGGAATAGTCCAGAGTGCCTCGCCCTGGGCAAAAGGTGAGCGCCTTAGATCTACAACTTGGCATGATGGTTCACAGCAAAAAACAGTGTGTGCAACAGGGCCTAGATAGCTCAGACCTAATGAATCCTTTAAAAAACGCCAGCGCCAATATCCCAATTCCGCGCCAGCAGTTCGAATAGATTCTGCCCCATAAAAAACTCCTGGGTCTATTTCAGAACGAAATCTTGAGCCCCCTCTTTTAGGATGGTAGCGAAATGGGGTTGCAAGTAAATAATCTAAGTTTGATGTGCCAGGCCTCATCATTGGCTTGCTACCCTCAAGCAATACTTCTAGGGTGTGCTGCTCATGTAAGTCGTCAACCAACTTCATTGTTGATGCAACATGCTGCGCCTCAACAATTCGCCAAACCTTCTCCCTCCAAGGAAAAGCTTCAGACGATACCGCGTGAGGAGTCCAAGTATTGAACGACACGTACCAATCCCTCCGTTGTTTGTATTAAGGTGATGGGCTTTGAATGAAGGCCGAGGTTTTCACTGATGAGCCACTGATGGGCAATCTGATCATCACTCACGATAGAGTCAAGTGATCGATATAAACGTACGAATAAGAGTGAAAAATCCCATTCTTTCCCCCCTTCCTTTAATTGATACGTCCCCTGATATAGACGCGTAATCGTAGGGGGGCTCAGACCAAGGACTTTTGACAATAAAGCATGAGAAATCTTCAATTTATCTGCAGCTCGAATAACTGCCTTCCCCAACACGCTGGCGGAACTTGGAATTGGCCTCATTTGATGCGCTAATGTCATGATTTAGGATCAATG
>NZ_NCJB01000476.1:0-1368 GCF_002282275.1 Polynucleobacter sp. 39-46-10
TCAAGTAGAAGTTGAGCGCCAGCACAATATTGCCGATCTTCCTGGCAAGGTGAGTGTCTTGGCCTATCGCAACAAAATGATGTTGGCGCGATTCTCAGACGCTACCAATTACATTGACCAAGACCCCAATGCTCGCCAAGGCACCCAAGCAATTAACAATGTCCGCAACAATATGCAAATCAAAACGGGTATTGGTATACATGGCGAGCAGGCTTTGACCAAAGATCTTGGCATCTATGGCCGCGCCTTTACATCCGACGGTCAGACCGAAACGATGTCATTCACTGAAGCAGACAACTCCATCTCTATTGGCATGGGTATGAATGGCACAAGTTGGAAGCGCCCTAAAGATAGTATTGGGATCTCTGCCATGCAAAATGGTTTGTCGAGCTATCGCCGTGGTTACTTACAAGCTGGTGGCGTGTCTTACTTCATTGGTGACTACGCTAGCCCAGTCAAACGATTTCTTACTCACCAGAACGGATTGGTGGGGGGTATTACAACGCCACGGTTATTAAGAACGTACTTGCTGGTTTGAACTTCCAGCACATCATCAATCCAGCCTATAACTCTGCCCGCGGACCAGTCAAGATCCTATCTTTCAGGGTTCATGCTGAATTCTAGCTGTTGTCAGTAGGGCTAAATTCATTATTGTCTTTAGAATCAATAAGATAAGAATTTGTATTTGATGGACTTTTGCCTCTAGACCCCTATAATCAGTAAAACCCCTTGATATGTAGGGAAATCTACATTCAAGACTATAAAAACAGCATTCGAAGAGATTTAGAGGCAGCCGATTTGATTCACGGCCAGATTACAACTCAGAAACAGATGCATGCAAAAGCCAAGCCCTCAAAGTGGCTTGCTGGCGTTTGTTCTTTTGCATCCCTGTTCTTAGTGACATCTGTTTTTGCGCAAACATCGCCTGCAAATACTGCCACTCCAGCTAATGTCACTGTACAGCTCAATGAATCTCAAGAGAGCTTATCTGCACCTCCACTAGTTAGCAATGTCAGTAGCACCCCCAATGCTCCCAATCCTGCCAAAGCCGCAAGCTTATTTGCGCCAGTAACGCAAAGTAATACGCCGAAGATCTACACCATGGGTGCAACATCTGGCCCCGCAGAAATGGATTTGCGCCAGCTTTGGAATGAACTTAAATTAAACAACCCGCAATTGTCTTCTTTGCGCGAGTCCTATTTGTCTGCCAAGGCTACTGTGCCGCAGATTAATGCCCCAGCTAATCCACAAGTCGGGTTGGTGTGGTCTGGCATGCCAGTGAACTCCCCATTTGCATTGGGTGGCGCAAATGCGTCGACATCACAATACCCAAATGGGTTCTGCAGTAATAATGCCATTACGCTTAAA
>NZ_NCJB01000091.1:0-9094 GCF_002282275.1 Polynucleobacter sp. 39-46-10
GTTTCTAACTTTTTTAGCCAAGCATCTGCTGCTCGCATTTTAGGTTTTTGGTGCTCAGTCATTTGAAAATAATAGAAACTTACTTTAGTCAATTTGCATCATTTAAGTTCTGGATCCAGCACGACTATCTACGCTGCTGGAATATGGAAAGGCGACTCGCTTTCCGCCAAAATTAGAATAGGTAACTTGGTGTTGCCAGTACGACTATTGACACTACTGGCACAAGGCTGAAGGTGACACAGCTCGCTTCAACAACACGCTTTATTCTGCCACTGTAATGAGCTAGCAGCAAGTCACATCTAATTAAAACTTATACCCAACACCAACTAATAGATTTACAGCGTTGGCACTGATGGTTGTAGTCTGTGTTGCCCTATATGTTCCGCTTGTAGCTGAGTCATTAAATGAGAGATTGCTATAGCTTGCATAATTAACTTCACCGAAGCCGTATAAACCAGCGGTTATAAATTGCTTATAACCAACCCCTAATGAGTAACCAGTCAAATTACTAGTGGTTGAGTTACCCCCGCTGTACTGTGATTTAACTGAAGCCCCTGTGTAACCCACCTTTACATAAAGCAAGCCATCTTTGCCAATTGGTGTCGCTGGCGACAAGAAAATATTATATGAATTTTCTTTGTTGTATTGACCATTGATGGTACCTAACGTTGCATTGCTGCCGCTAAAATTCGCCTTTGAGCCTGCAATTGGTGAGTACTCAGCACCAAGGCCGAGTAAGAAATCTTTTGTGATTGCAAAGTTATATCCAGCTGTTACTGTCCCAGCAAAGCTATTTGAATTACTTACGCTTGATGAAATAGGTAGGCTTGCAACTGGTGAACCATTATTCGTAATGTTAATGTTTCCATAACTAAGCGATGGTGCGACTGATTCATAGCCAATGCCAACTTGACCAAAAAATCCATCAAATGTGGTTGATTGGGCCTGGGCACTCCCAATTGAGGTTGCAGCGATACTGGCAGCCAATACTGTATATAAACGCAGCTTTTTCATAATGAATCCTTGTGTAGTTGATTAAGAATTGATTGTTGATCTGAGCCAGAGTCACCCCATGAGACTATGCTTATAGAAAATAATATTAATTACAAATGTTGCATTTATGGGAATGGCAATGGATAGAACCGAGCGCTTTTATAAGATTCAAAAAATGCTTAGTGATCGTAAATTGGTGACTACCGAGCAATTTTTAAAAGAGCTGGAAATCTCGAGAGCAACATTTAGACGTGATTTGGAGTATCTACGAGATCGTTTGGGCGCGCCAATTGCCTGGGATTCTGACTTGGGTGGATACGTATTACAAAATACTCCCGGAGAGAACCTAAGCGCTCTTCCAGGTCTATGGCTTAACGAGTTTGAGATTCATTCCCTACTTTCGGTGATTGAATTACTCCGCAGCATTGATCCGGAAGGCTTGATTGGGTCACAAGTAAACCCCATTCGCGAGAGACTGGAAAAGCTCCTGGAGAAGGGGGATTATTCAGCCAGAGAGGTATCGAGAAGAATTCGAGTAACAACGCTTGCAAGGCGAAATACGCCAACTAAATTCTTTGAAGTTGTTGCCCATGGCTTACTGGCTAGGAAGCGACTGCAAATCACGCATTACGGCAGGCAAGACAATCAGTTAACAGAGCGGGAAATTTCGCCGCAGCGATTGGTTTATTACCGAGATAACTGGTACTTGGATGCCTTTTGCCATAATAAGGATGATTTAAGAACTTTTGGTATGGATGCTTTGGAGGCTGTAACTCTATTGGATAAACCAGCGGTATCCATTGAGGAGGCTGATTTAAGAGCTGAGCTTGAATCTGGTTATGGGATTTTTGCCGGCACTAAACACCAGATTGCCAAACTAAAATTTAGCCCCTTTAGGGCAAGATGGGTAGCCAAGGAAGTATGGCACCCAGACCAAAAGGGCGAGATACATGATGACGGTTCATTCGTCTTAAGCATTCCCTATAGCGATGAACGTGAATTGCTATTAGATATTTTGAGGCAGGGCGCGGATGTCGAGGTTTTGGGGCCAAAATCCCTAAGAGATGCCATCGAATCTAAATTGACGGATGCCTTGAAGGTCTATGGCTAGCTTGGAAAATACTTTCTAAAGTAGAGCCGTCTCCAGCTGACGGTCTCGGAGGCTTGATATGTTTCTGAGGTCAGGAATTCAGGCCTTTGACTTAGTAAGGCATATTTCCTGGCAGCCTTAGATGAGGGTGCGCCAGCAATAACTGCAGCGTCTATCGTGGCCTTAACAATAAAGGGCTCAAAATGCGCGCCAACACCATAGATCTGTAAGGGTAGGATAAGGCTAAGGATAATTGCACTAGACAACATGGGCTATCTCTTTGATGGTGTGTAGCCAATACGGTTGCCACTGTTATCAAAGTAGTTGGTCACCCCGCTGGGGGCTTTTACCTCATAACCAATGCGATTCCCTGTGTTGTCATAAACCCCATTTTTAGAATTAACGTTGTATTGACTGTTATCCATGTTGTAGGGACTATTGCGCATGTTGTGCGGTGAATTCTCCATATTGAACTGGCTGTTTTCCATGTTGTACGGCGAGTTCTCAAGAGTCATGACCTGCGCTTGGGATGGGAGGGGAAATAGCCCCAAGTGAGTGGCTAGCAGTAATAAATGTAGATATTTCATATGAGTGTCTTTAGGTTGTATTTTTAAAGATTAGAGCCGGTGAGGCTCATGGGATGAGCCTGCTTAGGCTTTGGAAAAATCCCGCTAATTTCAAATATTGGGGGTAATTTTTAATGCCTTAATATGCTAATAAGACCAACAAATTAGTTAATTTAGAGCCCCAGTAGTGGGTTGAGAATATGGATACACAAGTTAGAACTCCGCAGCAGATCTTTATGCAACCCCAGAGGTTGCTGGTACCGCTCTTTCAGAGACCATATGTATGGAATCAAGAAAACCAATGGATGCCCTTATGGCAGGATTTGGAAAGGGTGGCAAATCGACTATTAGCTAGCCCAGACCAGCAGCAACCCCATTTTTTGGGCGCGGTAGTTTTTCAACAGATTCAAAATCCAACCGGAAATCTCCAGCAAAGAACGGTTATTGATGGCCAGCAACGATTAACTACTTTGCAAATCCTGCTTGATTCACTGCATGCTGAAATTAATTTAGTCGGAGAGGTTGATGCATCAAAAAGGCTAGAACTGCTTATTAGAAATCCTAAAGAATATTGCGATCACAATGAGGACCAATTTAAGGTTTGGCCAACCAACAAAGATCGTCAAGCCTTTAATGAAGTAATGGCCATGGATATGCCAGCCACTTACCAGAGCCTCAAGAATAAAGACTCAAAGCTAGTGCTTGCTCATCAGTTCTTTTCGGAACAATTTAAGCGTTGGCTCAATGAGGGTGGGGTCGATGAGATTCCAGCACGTGTGAAGGCTATAGAGCGTACAACGCGAGAATTACTTCAGATCGTGGTGATCGACTTAACTGCTAGTGAAAACGCCCAAGAAATCTTTGAGACCCTCAATGCGAGGGGATCACAATTAACTGCTGCAGATCTTATTAAGAATTTTGTGTTCCAAAGACTATTAGAGCAGGGTGCAGATATTGAAAGCTCTTACTCCAATCACTGGAAACAGTTTGAAACAGGATTTTGGGAGCAGGAGATTAGCGTTGGTCGCGTTAAGGCGCCAAGATCATCCATATTTTTAAATCATTGGCTGATTTGTCAAACTACAGAAGAAATTGTATCTAGAGAAGTGTTTTCTAGATTCAAGTCATTTGCTGATTACGATGTGAAGCCTATGACAATGCCTGCTTTATTAGAAAGAATTCATGCGGCATCAATTAAGTACAAAGATTTTATCGATAGGGGTGATGTGCTTGAGGGCGCTATAGACCGTATTGGCCTATTCCTATATCGCACTAAAGCAATGGAAATGGAAGTTGTAAAGCCAGTGCTATTGGCAATATTTGATAGAGACCAAGATCAAATAGACCTTAACGATATCAATGCATCTTTAGAGATCATTGAGTCATGGCTTATTAGGCGCATGTTGGTAAGGGGCACAACTAAAGCCTATAACAAAATTATGACTGAGATGATCAAGGTCATTCAGAAAACCCAAAAAGGGCAATTGAGTTCTGCACTCAAGACATTTCTCTCAAATCAAACCAGTGATAGTTCATATTGGCCAGATGATAAGGAAGTTAGAAGTGAACTTTCTAATTTAATGGTTTATAGAAAGATCGGGCGCGGTAGATTAAGAATGGTTCTAGAGGCAATCGAGGATTACCGTCGAGGCTGGATCGGCGACCAGATTTCTATGTCGGGCGTTAGAGTGCGCCGCGGCACTTATGCAATTGAGCATCTCATGCCGCAAAGCTGGGATAGGTATTGGCCATTAACCAACGGTTACACCGAGCAAAACCGTAACGACCGAATTCATAAGCTTGGCAACTTAACATTGCTTAGTAGCAAGTTAAACAGCTCAGTATCAAATGGCCCCTGGGATAGCGAAGAGGGCAAGAGGGCCGGCCTACTTCAGCGCGATGTTTTATTTTTAAACAGATCGGTTACCGATGAGGCTGGCTTGGTTTGGGATGAGCAAAAGATAGATGCTCGTACAGAAGATTTGATTGATGACATCCTATCTATATGGCCAGTACCACTAGGTCACCAATCTAGTGTTAGAACAAAAAAAGAAACCAGCAAAATTAAAATAACGGTTCAAGACCTCATGGGTGCAGGTTTATTGCAGTCAGGGCAGGTTTTATATTCAAGCCATTCAAAATTCCCTGATGTAACGGCTGTGATATTGGAGGATGGGGATATTGGGGTTGGTGATGAAATATTTAAAACACCATCCGGAGCTGGTGACTTCATCCGCAACAAATCAACAAACGGTTGGAGCTTTTGGCTTCTCGACCCTGAAACTAAAAAATCTCTAAGAGATATACGCACACAGTATTTAGATCAACTAATTGCTGAAGGCGCTGATATTGAGGCTGATGATGAGGATTTAGAAATAATCTAGGTACATATTGTTATTATGAGTATATAAATTATGTATTGGCATTTACTTAAATATTGATAATGTATTTTTCATGGCTTTAAATCAAAATCCAGAGCAGCTTGCTCGCGACCAAATAGATGCTTTATTAAGGCAATCGGGTTGGGCTGTGCAAAACCTCAAAGATATCAATCTTCATGATGGCATTGGTCAGGCAGTAAGGGAATATCAAACTGATGTGGGCCCAGCAGATTATGTATTGTTTGTTAATAAAAAAGCAGTCGGCGTAATTGAGGCGAAGCGTGAAGATGAAGGGCATCATTTAACAAAGCATGAGTCACAAACAGAGGGCTATGCTGGCGCTAAATTGAAATGGGTAAATAATAAAGACCCGCTACCCTTTCTATACGAGAGTACTGGCGTTATTAATCGATTTACAGATGCAAGAGATCCAAAACCCCGCTCTCATGAGGTATTTAGTTTTCATCGTCCCGAAACCATTCAAGAGTGGCTGGAACAAGGCGTTAGCCTTAAAGGGCGTTTGCAGACAATTCCAATATTAAACCCAGATCATTTGCCGGCAAGCGAATTGCATTTGCGCGACTGTCAAGAGACTGCGATTTCTAATCTTGAGACATCCTTTAAATTGGGGCATCCAAGAGCTCTTATTCAGATGGCTACTGGGGCTGGTAAGACATATACAGCAATCACAGCAATATATCGCTTACTTAAGTATGGAAATGCAAAGCGCATTTTATTTCTAGTTGATACTAAAAACCTTGGTGAGCAGGCTGAACAGGAGATGATGTCGTATGTGCCAATTGATGATAATAGAAAATTTACAGAGCTTTATAACGTCCAGAGATTAAAGTCCTCATTTATTGCCAAGGATAGTCAGGTATGTATTTGTACTATTCAGCGCCTCTATTCGATCCTCAAGGAGAAGGAGTTAGATGAGGCGACAGAGGAGAGTAATCCCGCTGAGTTAGTTCAAGCCAAAGCACCAATACCTGTTGTTTATAGCGAAAAGATTCCACCAGAGTTTTTTGACTTTATTTTTATTGATGAGTGTCATCGCTCTATCTATAACCTTTGGCAGCAGGTTCTTGATTATTTCGATGCAAGCCTTATTGGCCTTACTGCAACGCCGGATAACCGTACATATGGTTTCTTTAAAAAGAATGTAGTGAGTGACTATAGCCATGAAAAAGCAGTGGCGGATGGCGTTAATGTGGGAAACGAGATTTACGTAATTGACACCCAAGTTACTCAGCAGGGTGCAGTCATTCCAGCTAAATTACTAGTCGAAAGACGTGAGAAATTAACGCGCAAAAAACGCTGGGAACAACAAGATGAGGATGAGCAGTATTCAGCAACCCAGCTTGATCGCAATATTGTTAACCCAGATCAAATTAGAACGGTAATTCGCACCTTCCGGGATAAATTGCCGGAGATATTTCCGGGGCGAACTGAGGTTCCTAAAACGCTCATTTTTGCCAAAACTGATAGTCATGCTGATGACATCATTCAAACGGTAAGAGAAGAGTTTGGAGAGGGCAATGCCTTTTGCAAAAAGATTACCTACAAAATCGACGAAGATCCTAAGTCGGTCCTCGCTCAATTTCGGAATGACTACTATCCCCGCATAGCAGTGACAGTGGATATGATTGCGACGGGAACGGATGTTAGACCCTTAGAGTGTCTCCTCTTCATGAGGGATGTGAAGAGTCGCAATTACTTTGAGCAAATGAAAGGGCGCGGAACTCGTACCCTGGATTTAGATGATCTAAGGAAGGTTACACCTTCAGCTGTTAGTGCTAAAACACACTATGTCATTGTCGATGCTGTTGGTGTAACTAAATCTTTAAAAACCGCAAGTCAGCCATTAATTACAAAGCCTACCATCCCTCTGAAGGACCTGGCTATGAGCGTCATGATGGGTGCCACCGATGAAGATACAGTCAGTTCGCTGGCTGCGCGTTTAGCGAGATTGACTAAACAGCTTGATCCCGATGATCAAAGACAAATCCGTCTTGCCGCTGGAGGTTTAGAGTTAACTCAAATTGTGGGGCAGCTTTTTAGCTCAATTGATACAGATAATGTGGAGGCTAAAGCATTGGATTTGGCAGGCCTTCCTGCTGGATCTGAATTAAGTGAAGAAAAACTACAGGAAGCGCAAGCCCAGCTAGTGTCAACAGTTGCGCAAGTTTTCAATGGCCCATTGGTCGATCTGATTGATTCTATTAGGCGCGAGAAAGAGCAGACAATTGATCGGGATAATTTAGATGTGCTACTAAGAGCTGAATGGGATGAGGATTCGGCATCAAACGCACAAGGCATGGTTGATGAGTTTGCCGAGTACTTAAAGGCAAATCAAGATAGCATCACGGCTTTGACAATATTCTTTAGTCAACCATTTCGCAGGCGTGAGCTAAGTTTTGATTTAATTCGGCAGGTGCTTGATAAATTAAAGATGGATAAGCCTAAGCTTGCCCCACTGAGGGTTTGGCACGCCTATCGGCAATTGGATGAGTACAAAGGCTCTCAGCCAGCAAATGAGCTAACTGCTTTGGTGGCTTTAATTCGCAGGGTATGTGAAATAGATGGCAAGATCTCGCCATTTGATGAAACGGTACGTCGAAACTTCCAAAACTGGGTAATGAAGCACCACTCTGGTGGCGGAGAGAAGTTTAATGAGGAGCAAATGCAATGGTTAAGGATGATCCGAGACCATGTGGCAAACTCCTTCCATATAGAGCGTAATGACTTAGAAATGTCACCCTTTGATGGGCAAGGCGGATTAGGAAAAATGTATCAACTATTTGGTGAAAAGATGGATCCGCTAATTGATGAATTGAATGAAGTGTTGGTTGCTTAAGAATGTCTGGGATAAAGGCTAAAGTTCCATGTTCATGGCAGCTAGTAAAGCTTGGTGACTTTGTACAGAGTCAAAAAGGTAAAAAGTCTAAAAACGAAGCCAAGGAAAAATCTTCTTCGCACCCAATTCCATATGTAGATATTCAGGCTTTTGAGGAGAAGATTGTCCGTACATGGACTGATGGCGTAGGTTGCCATCCATGTTACGAGTCTGACTTTTTAATGGTTTGGGATGGGTCTCGATCTGGTTTGGTGGGAAAAGGGGTGAATGGCGCTCTTGGGAGCACTCTGGTACGCATTAACTTTCCAATGATGGTGAATGATTACGCATACTATTTTTTGCAGTCGAAATATCAGCAAATAAATACGAGAGCCAAAGGAAGTGGGACGCCCCACGTAGATCCTGATTTACTTTGGAACTATGACTTTCCGATTCCGCCGTTAGCTGAGCAACATCGGATCGTCCAAAAAATTGAAGAGTTATTTTCTGAGTTGGATAAAGGGGTTGAAAATCTTAAGCTCGCACAAGAGCAGCTTAAGGTTTATCGCCAAGCCCTACTAAAGGATGCTTTTGAGGGTAAATTGACTACTCAATGGCGAGAAAAAACGCTGGGAAATATTGAGAGTGCCTTTGAATTAAAAAAAAGAATTCGGATGGAGGCGATAGATTTATACCAACGTGAATTTTCCCTGTGGAAGTCATCTGCAAAGGTTAGGCGGAAGCCTCGACCTTTGAAGTTTCCTCCTGAGCTAGCATTGGAGGAGCGTCAAAAATTATGCAATCTACCTGATTGCTGGTCTTTTGAAAAATTGGGTGAATTATTTAAGGTTTATGTTGGGTCTACCCCTAGTAGAAAGTCTCCAGATTTTTGGGGGGGATCGATTCCATGGATATCCAGTGGGGAGGTTTCCTTTTGCTTGATAAACGATACAAAAGAGAAAATTACGCAGCGTGGCTATGAGAGTATTTCTGCGCATATTCATCCCCCTGGAACCTTGATGTTGGCGATGATTGGTGAGGGTAAAACCCGTGGACAAGTTGCAATCTTGGGTGTCGAGGCATCACATAATCAAAATACCGCAGCCATTAGAGTTGCTGGGTCTGGGGTTCCCCCTCTTTATTTATATCACTACCTTACCTATTGCTATGAGAATACAAGAAAACTAGGGTCAGGCAATAACCAAAAAGCACTTAATATGGATAGAGT
>NZ_NCJB01000477.1:0-1362 GCF_002282275.1 Polynucleobacter sp. 39-46-10
TGGAATAACTCCACTCCCTCTGGAGTTGAAGTTGAACTCTGGGATGCTAGTCAACAAGTTGAAACACCTGTCGTGCCAGAAGTAAAGGCGGAGATCAAGGAAGAGGCAGCGGACATCGCTATCAATAAAAAACCTATTGAAAAAGAGCCTCCTAGAAAAGAAATGCCAAAAGAAGTTCCTAAGGCTATACAGCCTCCCCCTCCCCCTCCGCCTCCGAAGGAAAAAGTAAAAGAGCCTCCAAAAAAAGAAGCTCCTAAACCAGCACAAGCACCTCCACCTCCAAAGGAGAAGGAAAAGCCAAAAAAAGTTGATCCTCCTCAAAAAGTGGAATCCAAATCACCTGCTGAAACCAAAGCCAATGCCGCAGCTGAAAAAGTTCGTGCGGATCAGCTAGCTCGCCTGCGTGCAGCTGCTGGTGCAGAAGGCGGCAGTGGTGGAACAAGTGGCAGCGGAGTTGGCGCTGGCGGCAATGCACCTCCTGGCTGGACGGATAAGGTAGTTAAGAAAGTAAAGCCGCTCATCGTATTTAACCCAGAATCAATAAGCGGCAACCCTGCGGCAGTCGTTAAAGTCAATCTCGCACCCGATGGCGCGATCTTAAGTACAGATCTCGTGAGCTCCAGTGGAAATGCTGGCTGGGATCGCGCAGTGTTACTTGCGCTCACTCGCGCAGAAAGTCTGCCGAAAGACGACAATGGCAAAATTCCCCAAAGAGAAGTTAAGCTGACCTTTAAACCCAAGGACTAAAGCATGTTGCAAGTAGCTAAATTGATTAAGCGTACTACCTATAAAAAAGTTTCTTCACTTACTACAGTAGTGCTCGCCGTGATGATCTCAATGTTTGGTATGAGCTCGTCTGCGCTAGCGCAAATGAATATTGAAATCACGGGCGTAGGTCAGTCGCTCTATCCCATTGCCGTAATGCGATTCAAAGATGAGAATAAATTACCTACTAGCGTTACTGACATCATTCGTCAAGATTTGGCACGCAGTGGTTATTTCAAAAACACTGAAAACGGCAATGCCAGCGAAAGTGACGAGGGCACACCGAACTACAAATCATGGGCGGCTCGAGGTGCAGATGCTTTGGCGGTAGGCTCCGTAGTTCAAACTGGCGCAGGTCAATTTGAGATTCACTATAAGCTTTTTGATATTCGTAAGTCCGAAAGTCTTGGTGGCTTAAATATTAATTCCAGCGCAGACAATTTACGGGCTGCAGGTCACAAAATTGCAGATGACATCATCCTTAAGTTATTGGGTGAACGCGGCATCTTCTCAACCCGTCTTTCCTACGTTATTAAAGAAGGTAAACGCTATCGTTTGGTGATCTCTGATGCAGATGGTCAAAATATTCGCAATGCC
>NZ_NCJB01000092.1:0-9058 GCF_002282275.1 Polynucleobacter sp. 39-46-10
TAAAGCCACCTGTCTTAGCCAGCGCAAAGCGCTCCAAGAACGGTGCTTCGTTGAACAGCATGGTGAGGTTGGCGGCAAAACGGGGCATTAGATTCCTTTAATGACAACTTGAAAAAATTAAGACTGCAATACAGCGACAGGAGCATCCTCAATGGAATTGGCTAAAGGCTCAAACTCATTGATGTTGTCAATTTCTGTACCCATGGCGATATTTGTAACGCGCTCTAGGATCACTTCCACCACGACAGGCACTTTAAACTCTGCAATCCAGGCTTCGGCCTGAGCAATCGCTGGTGCTAATTGCTCCTCTCGCTCAACCCGAATGGCCTTACAGCCTAAGCCCTCCACCACTTTGATGTGATCAACGCCATAACCCTTCACAATGCCATCACTCTCAGGAGTATTGACGTTATCAAAAGCTAGCTGAACGCAGTAGTCCATATCAAATCCACGTTGCGCTTGACGAATCAAACCCAAATAACTGTTGTTGACCAGCACCTGAATGAATGGCAATTTAAATTGCGCACCAACTGCCAACTCTTCGATCATGAATTGAAAATCATAATCTCCAGATAAAGCAACAATTTTTCTACTTGGATCAGCAGCTCTCACACCCAGTGCCGCTGGCACAGTCCAACCCAATGGGCCAGCTTGCCCGCAATTAATCCAATGGCGAGGCTTAAAGACTTTTAAGAATTGTGCGCCAGCAATTTGCGATAAACCAATCGTACTGACATACGTTACATCCTCACCAAATGCTTTGACCATCTCTTGGTAAACGCGCTGAGGCTTCATTGGAGATTCTGTAAAATTTGTCTTGCGCTGATGCGCAATTGAATTTTTTCTAGATAGGCATTCAGTAGCCCATTGACCACGATCTTTCAGCTTGCCAGCCTTTTTCATTTCCGTAGCCACCTCAATAAATAACTGCAATGCAGCCTTGGCATCTGAGACGATTCCATAGTCTGGTGTAAAAATTCTACCGATCTGTGTTGGTTCAATGTCTACGTGTATAAATTTTCGACCCTTACAGTACACCTCAGTAGAGCCAGTGTGGCGATTAGCCCAGCGATTACCAATACCCAATACGAAGTCACTTGCCAGCATCGTTGCATTGCCATAACGATGAGATGTCTGTAGACCAACCATACCGGCCATCAAAGGGTGATTATCAGGAATACTGCCCCACCCCATCAAAGTTGGGATGACCGGAATACCAGTCAACTCCGCAAATTGCACTAACAAATCTGAAGCATCGGCATTAATTACGCCTCCACCAGAAACAATGAGTGGATTCTCAGACTCATTTAGTATTTCTAGCGCTTTTTCAATTTGCTTACGAGTAGCTTGTGGCTTATATGCTGGTAATGACTCATAAGTATCGATATCAAATTCGATTTCTGCCATCTGCACATCAATAGGTAAGTCAATTAATACCGGGCCTGGACGTCCTGATCGCATCAAGTGAAAGGCCTGTTGAAATACTCTGGGAACTAATGCTGGCTCCAAAACAGTCACAGCCATCTTCGTCAGCGGCTTGGCAATAGCAGCAATATCGACTGCCTGAAAATCTTCCTTGTGTAACTTTGCACGTGGTGCTTGGCCAGTAATGCAAAGAATTGGAATACTGTCAGCCTGCGCAGAATACAAGCCGGTAATCATGTCGGTACCTCCGGGGCCTGAAGTTCCGATACAAACGCCGATATTTCCAGGGGCTGCTCTGGTATAGCCCTCAGCCATATGCGAAGCACCCTCTACGTGCCTGGCTAACACATGTGCAATTGATTGACGCTCTTTCATTTGCGCATACAAAGGATTAATTGCCGCACCTGGCACGCCGAAAGCTTGGGTTACGCCCTCCTTCTCCATTACCAACACTGCTGCCATTGCCGCTTTCATCTTTGCCATGGTTTGTCTCCTAGTTTTGTTATGACTGAATCATCAACAAATTTGAATGCTTTGAGAACCTCACCAAATCTATATCTAGTATTCCTCCATGGAATAGTGTAAAAAGTCCTTTTGTTAGCTAAAGAATCTATTCATGGATCGCGTACAAGGAATTTCTCTTTTTATTAGAGTCGTTGAGACAGGCTCTTTTAGTAAAGCGGCTGAAGATTTGGGAATCACTCAACCAACAGCCACTAAGTTTGTTGCCAGTATGGAGAAACGCCTAGGCGTACTCCTACTTCACCGCAGCACTCGCGGAGTAACGCCCACAGAAATTGGTAAGCTCTACTATGAAAAATGTAAGTTAATTGCGCGCGAGATTGAGGAGGCTGATGACTTAGCCTCACTATTGCAGTCCAAGGTTCGAGGAAAGTTAACCATCAGCTCTTCAGTTGCCTTTGGAAGGCGCGTGCTGATGCCGTCTATTCTGAAGTTCATGTCGCACCATCCAGAGCTTGAAGTGAACCTCAATATGGACGATCGCTACATCAACCTGATTGAGCAAGGAGTAGATCTCGCAATCCGAATGCGTCGTTTACCTGACTCCTCCCTTGGGTCGCGCCTACTTGGGGAGAATCCGTGGGTTTTGGTTGCCAGCCCTAGTTATCTGAAAAAAAATCCAGCACCGAAAAATCCGGGGGATATTCATAAACATCGAGCACTAATTTACACCACGGTTCAAGGCGATCATCGCTGGAGCTTTACCAATGGAAATAATAAAAATGAAGTGGTTGAAGTGAGTGGCCCATTCACCTCAAATAACCTCTCATCCATCCTATCGGCCGCAAGAACCGACATGGGTTTGGCGGTGCTGCCTTGGTATGTGGCGCACCAATCTGTCAAAGATAAAGTTCTGAAGCCCGTTATGGAAGAATGGTCGTTGCCGACCCAAGAAATTCATGCGGTATTTTCTTCGCCAAAACACGTTCCTACCAAAGTGAGCCAATGTATTGACTGGCTTCAGACTCAATTTAAAGGTGAGTGGTGGAAGGGAATCCCAGCTGGAAAGTCGGAGTAAAAAACCCGCCCATCAAGGGCGGGTAAAGATACAGCATAGGTACTACATGACTTCGGAAGGTAGGGCTCAAGCTGCCATAGGTAAGGCTAGATGCCCGTGGGATGACTGAACTCTAGAATTTAGTAGCTTAGTTAAAGCAAAGACCGTACTTAAACAAGGGGTTGGCGTTTGAGTGATTTGACCCAGCTCAATGACTGACCCCAGCAATGCGTCAATCTCCAAGTTATGCCCAGCCTCTAGATCTTGCAGCATCGATGTTTTGTGCTTCCCAACTTTTTCCGCGCCAGCAATACGTCGTTCAATATCAACTCTAAATACCACGCCCAGTTTTTCAGCAATAGCTTGAGCCTCGGTCATCATATTGCGAGCCAGATCTTTGGTGAGCGGAAATTGACAAATACCCTCCAAATGCTCATGAGTTAGAGCGCTAATAGGGTTAAAGGTCATATTGCCCCAAAGTTTTAACCAAATCTCGGCACGAATGTCATCTAATATGGGTGACTTAAATCCAGCAAGGGTCATCATTTCAGAGATTCTCTGCGCCCTTTCAGAAATCGATCCATCCAACTCGCCAATCGGAAAGCGATTTCCCTCAACATGCTGAATGACGCCAGGAGATTGCGTAAAGGTCGCCGGATAAACTACGCATCCCATGATGTTGGCTGGATTAATCTTTCTCATAATCACGCCACCGGGATCAACGGTTGCCACGGCATGCTCTTCAAAGCTGCCATTCAGGCGCTGAAAATACCACCAAGGAATTCCATTCTGCATTGGAATTAAAACGGTATCTGGCCCCATTATTCCAGCAAGATCATCTACGATAGGCTCAACCTGATGGGCTTTAACGGTCAACATAACAATATCTGGAGTCTCCACCTCAGAAAGCTTTCCAACCGCTTTTACAGTGGCATGAAGTGGCGCCTCATGGTTCTCCAAAATTAAGTTCAAGCCGTTTTTTTGAATCGCCTCTAAAGTTGCCCCACGAGCTAGCACCGTAACGTCATTCCCGGCCCTTGCTAGCATCACAGCCAAGTAGCCACCAATTGCACCACCCCCACCGATTACACAGATTTTCATAACCACTCCATAAGAACAAGAAATTTTTCATTAGAGTCATCATGTACAAAGAACTTGCCTCTGAGAAGTATATGAATCTCATATGTAATATTCCAATTCAGAATACCGAGAGTCTAGATCGTGTTATTTACACTAAAAAAATATGGCGCCCTGATCGGGAATGAGGACTAATGCCAGATAATCATTGGATAATTCATGGCAGGTAGCATTTGATAAGACAGCGCATGACCTAAGTAGTAATCTAAAAAAAACCAACCCAAGGGTTGGCATTTTTATGTGCGATTGGCAATCTAAGTGCACTTAAGTTAGTACGGCATGGTCATAAACTAACCTTC
Source organism: Polynucleobacter sp. 39-46-10 (assembly GCF_002282275.1). Lineage (NCBI taxonomy): Bacteria > Pseudomonadati > Pseudomonadota > Betaproteobacteria > Burkholderiales > Burkholderiaceae > Polynucleobacter > Polynucleobacter sp. 39-46-10. The sequence continues at coordinate 4,381 of NZ_NCJB01000092.1, forward strand.
TTACCGTCAATCCAAGTTTCTTTAACTTTGATGTTGCGGATTTCTGCAGGAGGTGTTTTGCGTGGGTTCTTTTCTAGGATAACCAGGTCAGCCTGTTTACCTACTTCGAGGCTACCTACAATGTTGTCTGCAAATACTTGATAAGCCGCATCAATGGTAATGGCACGAATTGCATCATCCACTGAAACTGCTTGATCGGGTCCTAGGACTTTTTGAGGCGGCAACTGCCACAAGCGAGTCACCTCTTCGCTGATGTAGTTCAATGGGCCAACATTGGAAACTGGGGAGTCGCTGTGGAGTGTAAATTTTCCACCTAAGCGCTTAAAGTCTCCAGCCGGGTCAATACGCTTTGCACGCTCAGACCCAATAATGTGATCATTGAACGCAGCACCCCAATAATCTACATGACCAATAGTGAAGCTTGGTATTACACCCAACTGAACGGCTTTTTTAACATGAGATTCATTATTCACAGTGAAATGTTCAATACGCAAACGACGATCTTGAGGCTTTGGATTGCCTGCTAAAAGCTTCGAGTAGGTATTGAGCGCCTGGTCGATAGCTTTATCACCATTAGAGTGAGAAGAAATTTGCCAACCTTGATCAAAATACGACTTCATCGAGGTATAAATATCGGCATCTTTAAAGTTCAAAGCACCGCTCCATTTGGAGTTCTTTGGATAGCTATAGGGCTCTTTCAGTGCTGCAGTTAAACCTTGGGTTGAGCCGTCCGTAATGTATTTAATACCGATAAAGCGTAGCTGATCATCCCCATCATTTGGCTTAATGGCGTTATAGCCAGCCGGCAAAGTTTCACTGAACAAGTAACCACGCACCCTGATTGGTGATTGCTTTTTTGCAAAGATAGCTTTGTAAATTGCAACCTCTTTATCCACACCAAAATTACCGCCAACACTCATATCAGAGGCTGTTGTCACCCCTGTCGAAGCCATTTTCTTCATAGTCCCCTGAATAGCACCAAATAATTCAGCTTCAGAAGGGGTGGGCATCTTCGACATAAATGGTAAATAGGAAGGTGGCTCCACTAATTTTCCAGTGAGATTACCTTTAGCATCTTTGACATAGATGCCACCACCCTGAGGATTTGGAGTTTTATTGGAAATGCCGGCTAACTCAATAGCCTTATGGTTTACATAGCCAATATGACCAGATTGATTGACGATAAAGATTGGCACATCTTTGGAAACCTGATCCAAATCATCCGCAGTTAACTCTGCCATAAATGGTGTTGTACGTGATGGATCTACACCGAACCCAAATAACCAACCACCTTGTGGAATCGTTTTTAGATGAGCCTTCATTTTTGCAATCAAAGTCTCCTTGGTGTCATACGGCAACGTGAAATTACTGAGATTCAAGCCCAGACCTTCAAAAACTGATGTCACCATAATATGCACGTGCGGCTCAACAAAGCCTGGCATTAAAGTCTGACCTTGAAGATCAACGACCTTAGTGCTGCTTGACTGCCATTCTTTAGCAACAGCATCTTTAGAGCCCACTGCAACAATCTTGCCGTTCTGAACCGCAAGAGCTTGAACCTCATCGTTCTTAGCGTTCACAGTAACAATTGGGCCACCATAAAAAATAGTGTCTGCACTACCTTTAGCAAAAGTAACAGCACACTGAGCCATCAATAGAGCAGCCAGTAATTTGGGTGTGAAATTCATATTTAAATCCTTTTATTAAAATTCATTACTTCAGAATAACTACAGTAGCGTGATTAATAGTCGAGGGAAGGATTTCATTTTTGGAAGCAATTATGTCAAAAGGTTATAAAAATAACAAAAATAAGTACTGATATTTTAAAGGCTTTAATATCAAACCAACCAATTAAATACCCCATATTCCCAAGGAAATGAAATGACGCTGATCGATAAGCTGCAATGGCGCTATGCCACGAAAAAGATGGATTCAACTAAAGCTGTCCCAGTTCAAAAACTAGAGAACATCCTAGAAGCAATTCGATTGACAGCCAGCTCCAGCGGTCTTCAGCCTTATGAAATTTTTGTTATTACCAATGCGGGTATTCGCGAACAAATTAAAGCAATTGCTTGGGGTCAGACTCAAATTACAGACTGCTCTTATCTATTGGTTTTTGCAGCCTGGGATACCTACACAGTTGAGCGCATCAATGCAGCATTTGATATGACTGAAAAGCTGCGGAACTTTAAAAGTGAGTCTGGAACAATTTATCGCCAGAAATTACTGAGTGACTACCCGCTACGCGATCCAGAAACGAATTTCACGCATGCAGCTAAACAAGCCTAAATTGCCTTAGGGACTGCTTTAATTGCAGCCGCCGAAGAGCAGGTGGACTGCACCCCAATGGAAGGTTTTGATCCCGAAGCGCTAGATAGAATTTTGGACTTAAAGGCCACAGGATTGCGAAGTGTCATCATGCTACCTTTAGGCTACAGAAAAACAGATGAAGATTGGTTGGTTACCTTGAAAAAAGTAAGGCGTAGTAAAGAAGACTTTATTCACTGGTTGCCATAAATTACGCTGAAGTGATAATCTCACTTCAGCTGATTAGGTCCTCTTGACCAGCATGCGCTTGCCCAATATGACGGTGGATATCACTAATATTGCGAAGACCACATTCATTAGAGTTAATGAGTCCCCCAACAAAATGCTGGCTGCTAATAAAGTGCAAAAGGGTTGAATCAGCTGCACCTGACTAACGCGCGCAATACCGCCAATCGCTAAGCCCTCATACCAAAAGAAAAATCCAAGGAACATCGGGAATAGACTTAAGTACACGAATGTGGTCCAAGGAAAAATACCTAGGTCTAAATAGCTTGCCTCGAACGTGACATAAGACATCAGCAGGTTGATGGGCAAGGAAATCACTAAAGCCCATGAAATAACAGCACGGGGGTTGATCCTCCGAGATAAATCCCCGCCCTCTACATAACCAATACATGCACAAATACCACCAAGCACTAGCAAGGCATCAACGCTTGTAAAGCTGCCAGAATTTTTTAATAGTGCATACACCGCCACAAGGACGGCGCCCAATAAAGAAACTATCCAGAATCCGAGAGAAGGTCTCTCTTTGAACCGGATAACCCCAATCACAGTTGTTGCTAGCGGCATCATACCCAGAATGACGGCACCGTGAGAGGATGAACCCTGCGTCATTGCTACAGTCGTAAAAATAGGAAAGCCAAATACAACACCCAAAGCAATTACTACAAACTTAGCAAAATCGGTCTTTTGAGGTATTTCCTCTTTTTTATACACAAGATAGGCAATAGCCACTGCACCAGCTAGAGCAGCACGGCCAAATGCGATGAAATAGGGATCAAAACTCAAAACGGCAATCTTGCTCACCGGTAAGGTTAGGCTAAATATCAGAATGCCGATAAATCCAATCAGCATTCCCTTAGTCTCTTTATTCACCGCTCCCCTTTTATTGCACTACAGAATGATTGAACTCTATCACCTAGCTTAATAGATGCCCGGTTTTGACAAAAATAGTGCACCCCTCTTTGCTGAAAGGCTGATGCAGACTTAGATGAGGACTTCTAATCCATGAGCCGGCCGGATAGCGCCCATGCTCATCCTCAAATACACCGTCAACCACAAAGATTTCTTCGCCACCATAATGTTTATGAGGGTTGAAGTAGGTTTGAGGCGCCCATCGAACTAAAGTAGAACCGCTACCTTGCCGCATGAGAGGCATCACAGTGAGGCCAGACACCATACCTTGGTACCAGGGGGCTGATTTGGTATCAATAATCTCTCGCTCAACTTGATCAACGCCAAGGTGGCGCAATTTCACAAAAAGAGTACAGCCGGCTTTACTGAAGGGTGCATGAGAAGATCCAGGGGGATTCATGATATAGCTACCAGCAGGATAGTCGCCGGTTTCATCGCTAAATACTCCATCGAGCACTAATATCTCTTCACCAAATTCATGGGTATGCGTTTGAAACTGCGAGCCAGGCTGATAACGAACAATAGAGGTCGCCTTTGCCACCTCATTACCAATTCGATCAAGCATACGCCGCTCAATACCTACCTCAGGGCTAGGCACCCAAGGTAAATCATGGTGATTAATTACGACCCTCTTGGTGTAATCGGAATTGATGTTCATGAATTGCATTCAAATAATTAAAAATATAACAAAGCATAGCAAGCAATTAGACTTAGCGCTTAGGGGATTCAATTGAAAAACGACTTAGGAATCTCTCTAAGTCGTTAATTTCATTGGTGGGCCCACCAGGACTTGAACCTGGGACCAAAAGACTATGAGAGCAGATATCCAAAGAAAACCACTAAGAATTCAAGAGGTTATGCCTCCTAAATATCGTCGTGTAGCATTTTGTGTAGTGAAATAACACATCATTAAAGAATTACTGGCTGACTATTTGGTTTCCAAAACCAAAGGATTTTTGGAGCAACCATCTAACACCCCATTGCTCCGAAGTAGTTTAAAGAATCTGAAATGTAATTAATGACCCGCTGTAGTCATTTATAGATCGGTAGGCAATAAGACCGAAACACACAAACCAGATTGATTCTTTTCATCGCTAAATTCTAACCTTACTTCTGCTTATGGATAAGGCATCGTTTTCTACTTGACTACTACCTTTATTTGCAAACACTGCAAAGCTTGCAGTAGCAATTGTCACCGCCAAAAAAGAGATTTTGC
>NZ_NCJB01000478.1:0-1360 GCF_002282275.1 Polynucleobacter sp. 39-46-10
CACCCAAGCCGTATTCAGATTTTTGGTGAGCAAGAGGTTGATTACCATGCTCAGCTCGAACAAAAACAAAGGCAAGATCAAATCTCTAGCTTAATTTCAAAAACACCACCTTGTGTGATTGTTGCTGATGGGAAAACAGCTGATGCCGATCTGCAACTGTTCTGCCAAAGATCCTCTACCCCACTCTTTACAACAACTATTTCTGCTGCGGAGGTAATTGACCACCTACGCACCTACCTCACAAAGATTGGTGCGCCCCAAATTACGATGCATGGCGTGTTCATGGACATCTTAGGCTTGGGCGTCCTAATCATGGGCGAGTCAGGTTTGGGAAAAAGCGAATTGGGTTTAGAGTTGATTTCTCGTGGCCACGGTTTAGTGGCTGATGATGCGGTGGACTTTGCTCGTCTTGGACCAGATTACATTGAGGGTCGCTGCCCTGTGATTCTGCGCAACCTCCTAGAGGTTCGTGGACTAGGCTTATTAGATATCCGCACAATTTTTGGTGAAACGGCCGTGCGTCGTAAATTGAAATTGCGCTTGATCGTACAACTCGTTCGTCGTAATGATGGTGAGTTCGAGCGTCTTCCATTAGAAGCGCAGCATATTGATGTGCTAGGCATTCCAATAAGGACCGTCAAAATTCAAGTGGCTGCAGGGCGTAACTTGGCTGTACTAGTAGAGGCGGCAGTCCGCAATACTATTCTGCAACTGCGGGGCATTGATACCTTAAAAGAATTTATGGAGCGTCAGCGTTTGCAAATGAATGCAGAGGCTGAATCTACTAAGTCACAGGGTCGACTCATTTAATATGCAAATCAATCTGATTACCGGTATTTCCGGCTCAGGTAAATCCGTTGCGCTTAGAGCCTTTGAGGATGCAGGCTATGACTGTGTAGATAACCTTCCAGTCACCCTCTTAGAAAATCTCATCACCACTCTAGAGATCGAGAAGAGTGAACGCGTTGCAGTAGCCATTGATGCCCGTCGCGGCCAGTCAATCGCAGAGCTACCCCAGATCTTAGAAAACTTACGACGCAGCCATGATGTGCGAGTTGTTTTCTTGAATGCAGATACCAATACACTCATCCAGCGTTTTTCTGAGACCCGTAGACGTCATCCGCTCTCTGGTAAAACTCAAGAGTCTCAGGCGGCTACTCTGATAGAGGCGATTGATACAGAGCGCAACCTACTAGAACCTCTTCGCACCCAAGCGCATAGCATTGATACCAGTAACTTACCCGCCCATGCCCTACGCTCATGGATACAGGATCTTCTGAAAGATAAGCCCCAAGGGCTTACCGTGATTTTTGAATCTTTTGGATTTAAAAAAGGTTTACCTAGTGAAGCAGATCTTGTA
>NZ_NCJB01000479.1:0-1346 GCF_002282275.1 Polynucleobacter sp. 39-46-10
TGTTGCTGTATCTAGAGGTCCAAATATGAGCCCAAGACTCCCGATCAATAATTCTCAAACCATCACTGATTTTCTGAATCTTCAGAAAAGCCAGTTGGAGGAAAAGAGTTCTGAAGACTCCTATCGATTTGCTTTTGATGACCAAGCCTTTTTAGCTCGTCGTGAAACTTTAGGCTTGCGTTTTCAGTTGGAGTTGTTAAAGCCAGAGATCTTATTGCATGAGCGAGGTATTGAGCACACGATTACTGTATTTGGTTCCACTCGTTTTATTAACTGTGAAGCAGCGCGAGAGCTAGAGAAGAATGCCAAAACTCCAGAGGCTGTAGCAGAAGCTAAAAGAGCATTACTGCATTGCAAGTACTACGATTCGGCAAGGGAGTTTGGGGCAATTGTTGCTGGCTATAACGCTACGCAATCTGAGAATCGAAATAAGCTACACATCGCCACTGGTGGCGGGCCTGGAATTATGGAGGCTGCCAATCGTGGTGCGTTTGAGGCGGGGGATGAGACGATTGGTTTTAACATCAGCTTACCGCGAGAGCAGTATCCCAATCCCTATCTCACACCCGGTTTAAGTTTCCGCTTTCATTATTTTGCTATTCGCAAGATGCACTTCATGCTCAGGGCGAGGGCGATTGTGGCTTATCCAGGGGGTTTTGGTTCTTTTGACGAACTCTTTGAGGTGCTCACCTTAATGCAGACGAAGAAGGTGGATCGATTTCCGATCATCTTAGTGGGTAAGACATTCTGGCAGGAGGTGATTAACTTCCACCAGATGCTTGAGCATGGGGTGATTGAGCAGCCAGATGTGGATTTAATCCACTTTGTTGAAACCGCTCAAGAAGCTTGGGAAGTCATTCGTAACTGGTATCAGTTGGCCTAGTAGGTTCATGAGAACGGTAAAATAGGCGTACAGATACCATGACTATTTCCAACACCATATCCCTCAGCTCCGAACTAGACCTACCGGCCTATTTGTTTGGCATTGCCATGCTTTTAGTGGTGATGTTGGTACATGGTCTTGCTTTACTTCAAATTGCGAAACGCTATGAGGTGAAATCATTCTTATATCTTTCGGAGCATAAGTACTCTTCAGTAGCTATCGTGTTTTATATCAGCGTGCTCTGTTTATTTCTCACGCACATCTTTGAAATCATTCTCTGGGGGATTGCCCTCAAAGCTTTTAATCTCTTGCCAAATTTGGGTGAGAGTATTTTATTTAGTGGCAGCACCTATACCGCAATGGGTTTTATGGACGACCTCCTGCCAAAAGGTTGGAAGATGCTGGCGATCATCATTGCTTTCTCCGGGATGTTTGCTTTTGCCTGGACTGCTTCCGTCATGAT
>NZ_NCJB01000480.1:0-1346 GCF_002282275.1 Polynucleobacter sp. 39-46-10
GATCTTGCAGCCACAGCCACCTCCATGGGAGAGGGAGGTTAAGCGAGGCTCTTGAGGGCTTTGGGTATTCATATCAATTAACTATACGTATTAGTGCTTGCAATATTAACGGAGATTTAGCGATTAAAACTTCGCTTTGGTGGACTGCTGCGTTTGGCCGCAGGTTTGCCTCCGCCATTGCCGCCACCAGCATTGCCTGGTCTGGGCTTGCGAGATTGTTGATGCTGTTGGCTGCGTAATTGGATTGGTTGCGCGACAGCGTTTGGATCCGGTTCAAATCCAGCTATCACTTCTTGCGGTAGTTTTTGCTTGATGAGCTTTTCAATATCACGGAGCATCTGATGCTCATCAACGCAGACTAAGGAGACTGCAACGCCATTGGATCCAGCTCTACCGGTTCTACCGATGCGGTGAACATAATCCTCGGAGACATTCGGCAAGTCATAGTTCACAACATGGGGCAATTGATCGATATCGATACCGCGCGCGGCAATATCAGTAGCCACTAAGACAGTAATTTTCCCATCCTTAAATTCTGCTAAAGCTTTAGTGCGAGCGCTTTGACTTTTATTACCATGAATGGCCATGGCAGTGATGCCATCTTTTTCCAATTGGGTCACTAATTTATTGGCACCATGTTTAGTGCGAGTAAATACAAGGACTTGTTGCCATTGATTGGATTTAATCAAATGCGCTAACAAAGGATGCTTTTGGTTTCTGTCTACTGGGTGGATGAGTTGAGCAATTGCTTCATTAGTGCTATTGCTACGTGCCACTTCAATCAAGGCTGGTGAATTGAGTAAGCCATCTGCCAATGCTTTGATCTCGGTAGAGAAGGTTGCTGAAAACAATAAATTCTGACGTTGCTTTGGTAGTGCAGCCAAAATCTTTTTAATATCACGCAAGAAGCCCATATCTAGCATGCGATCAGCTTCATCTAGGACGAGGATTTCAATATTGGCAAGTGAAACGCAGTTTTGTGACATCAAATCGAGTAAGCGACCTGGTGTTGCCACCAAAATATCTAAGCCAGCTGCAATAGCCTTGATTTGAGGATTTGCGCCGACACCGCCAAAGATGACGGTAGATTTTAGACCAGTGTATTTGCCGTAAGTCACAACAGACTCTTGAACTTGAGCAGCTAACTCGCGGGTAGGAGTCAGAATCAATACGCGTAATTGGCGTTTGCCACTTGCCTTGGAGGTGCTGCTTAAGCGCTGCAAAATGGGCAGGGTAAAGCCTGCAGTTTTGCCGGTACCGGTTTGGGCTGCTGCGAGTAAATCTCCGCCCTTTAATACGGCAGGAATAGATTTTTCTTGAATGGGTGTAGGGCTGGTATAGCCTTC
>NZ_NCJB01000481.1:0-1346 GCF_002282275.1 Polynucleobacter sp. 39-46-10
TCATCGTGCATAAAGCGGCTGTAAACCCAAGAATAGAAGCGAGATTCATATCAGGCCAGAAGTTGGAAAACTGGCCGGCAGCAACTGCATGCTCGAAAACTACACCAACACCACCAGTTTGGGCCGTTATCTCACCGCCGATATAAAGCATACCCACCACAATGATGATCATCTGAATGAAGTCGGTGATTGCCACTGACCACATGCCACCAAAAAGCGTATAAATTAGAACGCTACCAGCCCCAATTAACATGCCTGCTGTTTGTGTGATGCCGCCATCAGATACAACATTAAAAACAAGTCCCAAGGCTTTAATCTGCGCGGCCACCCACCCCAAATAAGAAACCACAATACAGAGCGTTACCAAAACCTCTACAGTACGGCCATATTTCTCCCTAAAGAAATCGCCGATAGTGAGCATGCGACGGTTATAGAGATGACGAGCAAAAAAGAGTCCTACTAAAATCAGGCACAGAGAAGATCCGAAAGGATCGGAAACAATTCCGCCGAGCCCCTCCTTAAGGAAGGTAGCTGGGATGCCCAACACCGCTTCGGAGCCAAACCAGGTAGCAAAGACTGTAGCGGTGACGATAGGCAAAGGAAGGCTATGGCCTGCTGCAGCAAAGTCAGCCGTGTTTTTGACCCGTAGCGCAGCCCAAAGGCCGATACCTACAGATACCACCCAGTAGATGATGACAAACCAAATCAACATCGCCCAATTACTCCTTCAGAATTTGCTCAAATTATATGGCCTTGTCACTTATGACATTTAATCAATCAGAGCCAAATTTGAGTCAGCTGGTCTGACATAATTCATGGGTGAATTCCGCCATACAGCCAATAGAGAACCCCAATAGCGATCTAGCCTATCAAAAGGCGATTTTGGGTTCGGTATCGCGCACTTTTGCACTCACCATCCCCCTTCTCTCCCCAGCGCTTGAGGCAGTGGTTGGGAATACCTATCTACTGTGTCGGATTGTCGACACGATTGAGGATGCGACTGAACTCAGTCCAACAGAGAAGCAGCGCTTATCTAGGCTATTTTTAGAAGCAGTTTTGGGCACTATTTCGGTAGAGGCATTTGTAAGCCCCTGCCTAGAAGCATTAAAAGGCTATTCCAATGTTGATGAGCTCGATTTAATCGCACATACCCCAACCGTCCTCAGAATTCTGCACACCTTTCCCGATACAGATCAGGCTGCGATTAGCCGTTGCGTTTCAATCATGTCCGATGGCATGTCCCATTTCCATGGAAGGCAAACGCAAGAAGGACTAAAAGATCTCGCAGAATTTGAGGAGTATTGCTATGTAGTGGCTGGTGTCGTAGGAGAGCTACTGACAACCAT